>CAYNVA010000397.1:0-16000 GCA_964400575.1 uncultured Thermodesulfobacteriota bacterium
GCCCGTATACGAGCAGACGGCACACAAGGATGGTTTTGTCTCTATAGAGCTCAACCCGCAGCTTGCCTTTGAGGTAGAAGAAAGCATCCGCGAAGCCCGGGCGCTCATTGCCGAAATAGGGCTTCCCAACATCATGATAAAAGTTCCCGGAACGAAAGAGGGTCTCCAGGTCGTGCGGCAACTGCTGACCGAGGGCATAAATGTCAATATCACCCTGCTGTTTGATCCAGAGCGCTACCGCCGGGTGGCACAGACCTATATCGAAGCGCTTGAGGCCCGCATGCAGCAGGGCAAACCCCTGGCAGACATTCACTCCGTGGCAAGCTTTTTCATCAGCCGCATCGACACCAGGGTTGACGGCCAGCTCGACAAGCTCGCCCCGAATTCGCCCTTACGGGGCAAGGCTGCCATTCAGGTGGCAAAGGTCACCTATGCGATCTTTAAGGAGCTCTTCTTCGGTGAGCGTTTCCAGAAAATTGCCGCAGCCGGCGGCCACCTGCAGCGCGTGCTCTGGGCAAGCACGGGCACGAAAGACCCTGCCTACAGCGATGTTCTCTACGTCGACACGCTCATCGGCCCGCATACCATCAACACCCTGCCGCCAAAAACCATCGACGCTTTCCGCGATCACGGCATTGTGGCGCAGACTATTGAGACTGACATTGACAAAGCCCCCGGCACACTTGCACACATCGAGTCAGCGGGCGTGAACCTTGCCAGGGTGTATGCCGACCTCGAAGCCGAAGGGGTCAAGGCATTTGAAACAGCATACCTTGATCTGCTCAAGGCCATAGCCGACAAGGCCGGCGCTCTTGCAGGCGGGACCTGATGCCCGGGCGATAAAACCTGCTAGGCGGCAGGAAAAAATCAAACATGCACAACGAGGCGGAATTAGTTCAATGGCGTTTATGATCTGTCTGTACTGTACCGAAATTGTGCTGATTTAGAGCCGTCATGTGGAGTTTTGGCACCCGATCACTGGCACAAGATATTGTGATAAAAACCTTCCAGCGTCAGAGCAATGCCGCAAAACTGCCGCCTCACATCTTGCGCCCATATTAACCTTGACTCACAAACGCCCTCATTCTATATTCACCCCATCCCAATGCGAATTCCTATCAAAGAGCACCATCTCGATACGGTGCCACCTTGTTTTGCCGCGTGAGATCGCAATTGACAGAAGGGGTCCCTATGACGACAGCCATGCCCGGCAAGGATCGCTTTACCGTGCTCAAAACCGTCGGCCTCTATGCGCTTTTCGGCATTGTCTGGGTATGCTTTTCCGATAGCATGCTTGGCCGTTTCGTCCACGATCAGGCTTTCTTCAAATATCTCACCTTCTTAAAAGGCATTCTCTTCATTCTGTTCACAGCAGCCTTATTCTTTTTCCTGATTAACCGGTACAGGCAGCGCTCAATGCCGGCAGACAGTCTGGCGATGGTTGAGGAGGCGCTGCGGGAAAGCGAGGCGGCGTATCGCACCATATTCGATAACCATCCCCATTCCGTTCTACTCTGCAAGATGACCGGCGAATTTGTGGACGTTAATGCCCGATTTGTGGAATTTGCCGGACGGCCGCGCTCCGAGATTTTAGGCAAAATGCCTGTGGATCTGGGGATTGTGGATCAGGCAACATATGAAAGCCTGCTGCATGAGTTCCAGCAGCGCGGTGGAAATTTTAATCAGTTTGAGGTCAGGTTGTGGTCGCCGGGAAGGGACCTCTGGATCGACACACTCATATCCTCGAGGATTATCCAGGTCAAGGGAGAGCCTATGGCGCTCTTCATAACAAATAACATTACCGCGCTCAAACAGGCTGAGGAATCCCTGAAAAAGGTGGCGGAGCAGTACAGGTCCATTTTCGAAAAAGCAGCAGAGGGAATACTTATAGCCGAGATTGCATCGAAGCGTTTCAGATACGCCAATCCGGCCATATGCACAATGCTTGGCTGTACCGAAGATGAGTTGCTACGCATGAGTTCTCAGGATATTCACCCGAAAGAGTCACTTGACGCCGTTCTAACCGAATTCAACGCGCTGGCACAAGGCGCTAAAATCAGAACGGTCGGAATCCCTTGCCTGCGTAAGGACGGCACTGTTATCTATGCCGACATCAGCGGATCCTTAATAAGCATCGACAATGTAGCGTGCTATCTCGGCTTTTTTGCCGATAGCACCGAGCGCCGGCGGGCAGAGATAGATTTGAGGGACAGCGAGCAGAGATATCGCAGCCTGTACGAGGGGAGCCGGGACGGATTTTGTCGCGCCGACATGGAAGGACGATTGCTGGAGTTTAATACAATCTATCAGGAAATGCTCGGATACACGGCGAAAGAACTGCTCGGGAAGTCTTACAAGGAAATAACCCCTGCCTGCTGGGAAGAAGCGGAAGACAGGATTGTGAAAGAGCAGATAATGGTCCGGGGATATTCTGACGTGTATGAAAAAGAGTACATACGCAAAGACGGCACCGTGTTTCCAATCGAGCACAGATCATATCTGATTAAAAAAGACGGCAACAATGTCGGGATGTGGGGCGTAACCCGGGATATCACCGAGCGGCATCGGGCTGACGAAGAGCGCTTGAAGCTCATCGCGGCAATAGAACAGGCGCAGGAAGCCATTATGATTTCAGACAAAGATGGCATTATTCAGTATGTGAATGCTTCTTTTGAGCGCCTGCTTGGTTTTGCAAAAGATGAAGTGCTGGGCAAGGAACAAACCGCGTTTGCCCGGTCTCAATCCTCCATTCAGGTGCATCTTCAAGTATGGGACTCCATTTCTCAGGGGAATGGATGGTCAGGCACGATCACCACCAGAAACAAGAAGGGATCAGATCTGCAGCTCGAGGTCGCCATTTCACCCATACGCACTGCGCAGGGGGCCGTGACCTCCTTTGTGTCGATTGCTCGTGATATCACAAAAGAACTTATGATGGAGGAACAGCTCCGTCAGTCGCAAAAGATGGAGGCCATCGGCACGCTGGCCGGCGGCATTGCGCATGATTTCAACAATATCCTGGCCGCGATCCTTGGCTACACTGAGCTTGCAGAGCGCGATGCGCCTGAAGGAAGCGCCACGAAATATAATCTCGGGCAGGTGCTCAAGGCTGCCGATCGGGCGCGGGCGCTGGTAAAGCAGATTCTTGCTTTCAGCCGCAAGGCGGACCAGGAGCGACAAACCATTAAGCTGCAGCGCATCATCAAGGAGGCATTAAAGCTGCTCAGGGCGACCATTCCCACAACAATTGAAGTAGTGCCCACTATCAATGACGACCCGGGCTATGTTATTGCCGATCCCATACAGATGCACCAGGTGCTTATCAACCTGTGCATGAATGCCGCGCATGCAATGCAGGAAAGCGGCGGCACGCTTGAAGTCGGGCTCGTGCCTGTGGACCTGGGCGAGACGGATGTCGAAATGTTCTCGGACCTTCGGCCGGGGCCCTATCTGAAGCTTACCGTACGGGACACGGGAACCGGCATTGACCCGGCGATTATTGAACGTATTTTTGACCCGTTTTTCACGACAAAAGAGGTGGACAAGGGAACGGGCATGGGGCTTTCCGTGGTGCACGGGATTGTAAAAAGCCATGGCGGCGCAATTACCGTGGACAGCCGACCGGGTGAGGGAACCGTGTTTGCCATCCTGCTGCCCCGCGCGGTGGAAGGAATTGCCGAGGAACATACATTGGCCGCTTCGCTTCCTGCAGGCACGGAATGCATACTGTTTGCTGATGACGAGGATGCCCTGGTGCAGCTGGGCTGCAGCATACTTTCATCGCTTGGCTATCGGGTAGTGCCTGCGAAGGGGAGCCTGGAAGCGCTTGCTTTATTTCAACAAGAGCCATCCCGTTTCGATCTTGTCATTACGGATCAGACCATGCCGCAGATGACAGGCGTTGAGCTTGCACGGCGGCTGCATCAAATCCGTCCCGAAATCCCGATTATACTGTGCACGGGATTCAGCGAAGCAGTTGATGATGCAAAGGTAAGGGAACTCAACATACAGGCCTTTGTGATGAAGCCTGTCAAGCTCCGGGAAATAGCCGGAACCATACGAAAGGTTCTTGATAAAAACGCACATGGATAAAAGGGTGTTATCTGTGCCCTTCCCGGAATGTGGATACAATGCCGAGAGCATCAATACAGCCCTGGAGCGCAGCTCGGTCTTCAGGGCTTTTACAAAACGGATTCTTAAAGTGATTGCGCTGATGATGAGGAAAAAATAAAACTGAAACAGTGGTATCAAGAAGGCCTGATTGCTGGATATAGTGATCAGGCCTTCTTTCTAAAAGTGCACATTACGTCATAACATTGCATGTAATCAATTTTTGATTTATTGCATGATATGTTTGATAAGGTTGCACGAGAAAGTCATTTTTGCCATCAATGCTGCCGCTTCTCAAAAGGCCTGCTCCGGTCTTTGGATTTTTCCAGGCGTGAACCCATTTTGCCTTCTGTTGCGAGCTCGACGAGATTGTCATACTTTTCATACTCTTTGGGCAGTTCAAACAGGGAGCTTTCCTGTTCCCCTTTTACAATATTGCTGAATATAATGGAGCTGGCGCCGGTCTGGCCGCGCGGAAGTTCAAACTGCAGCTCTGTTTTTACGGGAAAGCCGGAAAGGTCTTTGGCCAGCCAGGTGGTTATATCGTTTTTGACTCCGGAGCCCGACACCTGAACGATATGCATTTTCTCGCACTGCCGGCCATCAATCTCCTCGATACCGAGTTTTTCTTTTTTTTGCACAGTGCCTTTCTTTTTATTGCTTTTTTCAATCCTGTCGCCCAGCATCTCCCTGATTTTTTCAGGATCAAGCTCCATGTAGCCTTTTTTTCCGGGAAACACCACAAAGGCTTTATCTTTAAGCGGGTACTCAAGCAGGTAACAGTTTACAAGAGACAGGGTCTTTGCGCCATCCTGTACCTGCAGCCCCCCTTTGATATCAATGCGTATGCCGGTAATGCCTTTTTTATAAACAACCGAGTCAACC
Source organism: uncultured Thermodesulfobacteriota bacterium (assembly GCA_964400575.1). Taxonomy (GTDB): domain Bacteria; phylum Desulfobacterota; class WTBG01; order CAIYCZ01; family CAIRTM01; genus CAIWCT01. Next base: position 4,996 of record CAYNVA010000397.1, read on the forward strand.
CGGACGGTTTTTCCAAGCATGTGGGTAGCGCTTGTCATATCGCCCTTAAGTGAAACATTCAGCTGCTCCCAGTTAAGATAGTCGGCAGCCCGGTCAATATCTATTCCCGATTGCTGAAGCGAATCTTTGACGCCGAGTGAGTCCAGAGTTTCACCAAATTTTTCAATTCCGGCACGAGAGGTCGCAGGCAGGCAAATGAGGAAAAACAAAAAAAATATGATTATTCTTTTCTGCATGGGAACACGCCTTGGGTAAAGGCAGGGCAAAGAACTGGAACAAAAGCGCCCTGTATGGTTGACAGAGTTTCCTGTCCCGGAGGTTCCCTCGCCCCTTGTGGTAGAGGTCAGCGACTCGCCGTGGCGAGGTTGGGGTGAGGGGGCCTGCAAAATAAAATATAAAGGCGCACCGGGTTTTTAACTATGCCCGCTTTATTGCCCCACTAAAAAGTGCGTATTTTTCAGACACAGGTCCATGTGTGCCATCATGTCTTCGGTTTTATTCCGGTACAGCTCCTGCGCATCACCGCCGCTTTTTATCGCCTGCGCTATGGCCAGACCTGCCCGGTAGCCCGAGTCTATGGCAGCGCTTATGCCTTCGCCGTTTAAATAGATAAAGCCGGCTGCCTCGCCGGTCAGCAGCACGCGGCCCGCGCCGAGATTTGGCGGCAGCTGCCGGATCATGCACCCCTCAACGCGGTCAACCTCACCAACGGCGATCTGGAAGTTGTCTGCAAGAAACTGTTTAAAAGTGGCCATGCCGGCCCGGATATCCCGTCCGCGCAAGCCCCCTACGCACAGCGTCAGCAGCTCGTCTTTGCGGTGCGCGCAGCACAGGATGTCGCCCACCGACGGCTCGAAGAAGACATACCAGTATCCTTTGCGCAGCGAGCCCATGCTTTTAAACCCGCAATACTCCTGGTATATCACCACGTCGCCCGCCGTGCCGCGCCACTGCTCGTCGATGAGGCCACGCACCGTTGAGCCGCAGCCGTCGGCGCCGACAAGATACTCACAGGCAAGCTCCTGCTGCGGGCCTTTTTTAGCACCCGGCTCGATGGTCTTGGGGTCTTTCTGGAAAACCGTCAAATGGATAGATGCGCCATCATGGGCCATTGACCGGGCAGAGCAGTTCTGCCGCAACTCGGCCCCGCTCTGCTCAACGAGCCAGCGGTCGAATTTGCTCCGCCAGATATTTAAGTACGTGTGCGGGAACTCCTGCCCGGCCTTGGCCGTCTCCCAGACATAGGGGAAAAAACCCTTTTCACTGTTCCACTCCAGGATATGCGCCGATGAAATTTCTCTGGGAATGCAGTACACATCCTGGGGCGGCAGGCCGCCGAAATATTTTTCCAGCAGCACCTGCGTCTGGCCGAAAAGCACGCCCGAGCAGATTTTAGGGCGGGGCAGTTTCTCTTTTTCAATGATGAGCACGTCAACGCCAGCCTTGCGCAGCGCTTTTGCGCATGCCGCACCAGCGGGCCCTGCACCTACCACGATTACCTGATGCTGCTCCATGACCGGTTCTCCCTTCCGATGCAGAATAATTTTTGTTCTATTGCTTCGCAGAGACCGGCTTGAAACCTGTCTCTGCGTGCTTTCTCACCGATACCGGCTTGCCTGCAAGCGTCACTTCAATAAGACCCGCGATTTGCTCTATCGCCTGCGTCACGGGCATATAATAGCAGTGGTCAAACAGTCGCCCGTCAAGCCAGTCTGAGGCATTAAGATTACACAGAATTTTGTTTCCCGTAAAGCCGGAAATCATGGCGCCGACAGGCACCACAAACCCTGATGTGCCCAGGGCCGCGAAGCAGTCATCCGCCGTGAGACTCTCCACGGCCTCATGCATATCAGCATACCGCGGCGCCATTTCATTGAAAAGCACCACATGGGGCTTGACGGCAAGGCTTGCGCAGGCCGGGCACGGCTCATAGGGCGCCCACATGCCATAGCCTATGTCCCACACGTGCGTGCAGTCAAGGCACTGCATCTGCCACAAACAGCCATGCACATGCATGACCCCGGTGCAGCCGGCTCGCTCGAGCAAATCATCAACATTCTGCGTGATAAGCACAATGTGCTCCGGGCCGCAGACCTTCTGCAGCCGGGCCAGTGCTTCATGGGCGGCATTCGGACGGACATTGGCAAGCATGCCGCGAAACTCGTTAAAAAACTTGAACGCTTTAACGCGGTTCTGATCGAAGGTGCAAAAGTTTGCCACCTCGTCTATGCTGTAGCGCTCCCACAGGCCTCCTTTGTCGCGGAAGGTGGGTATGCCGCTTTCAGCGCTTAGCCCGGCGCCGCTGATGATGACCGCCTTTGCCATGGCGCTATTTGAATACCCGGTCGAAAAACGGGTTTTTCGAGCTGGCGCTTAAGGGTATGCCGTGGGCTACGACCACATCGCCGGGCAGCATGCCGAAATGCAGCATGGCATAGCCGATAGAGTACATGATGCGCGTATCCACGCGCCGGTCAGCAGCCACTGCCACGGCCGAGCCAATGGCTATGCCCAGATCATTCATGGAAATTGCGCACCTGCCCGTGCCCGATTGCTCCTTCTCCTTGCAGCCGGCAAAACCGCAGAAACCGCACTGCTTGAGCCCCAGGGGCATGTCGCGGGCTCCGAGCACCACGATGCATTCAGCCTTCAGTATGTCTTGGCCGTTGATCATGAAAACCGGGGCTTCGGTCTTCTCAAAAAGCTCCATCATCCTGTCGTGGAGGCCGGGTATTTCGGCTTTGGTGACAATACATGCAAAAAGATTGTCGACCCCCTTGCCCTTGGGTGCTGTGCGGGCGGCAATCACCATGGCGCGGGCCACCTCCAGCAGCGCTGCGTCCCTGATCTCGGGTTCAAGCATCATGGCACACCTCCTTGCATAATGGATCGACAAACTTAAAAAAAATCTGGGATTCAGGAGTCAGGATTCAGAATGGAAAACATATAGATTTTCAGAAATTATTCTCCAACCCCAGGGCAGACACGCAGGTCTGCCCCTACCTCAAACCCCGGGCACGGGCACCGTGCCCCTACGTTTCAAACTTTTTCGTTTTCAACCTTAAACTTTGAACTTTAGGGCGTATGCCATACGCCCCTACGCTCCGAACTTATTTCCGCGACCTCTGACCTCTGACTTCCGACCTCTGACCTCTGCCTTCCGACTTCCGACCTCTGACCTCTGACTTCCGACTTCTGACTTCTGACTTCTGACTTCTATTCTGTGTGATACCCCGAATCAGCCGCAGGGTCAAGCGGATTGCTGCGCCGACCGCGGTTCCTGCGCTTTGCGGACCACCCGTGCGCAGAGCCTCGCGCAATCACCCTGTCGCCCGAAGCCTGTCGATTGACATGCTCACCGGGGCTGTGCTAAGAAGTACCATGAGGTGGAGCATGACGCTTGCTGAAGTTCGCGATATTCTTAAAGCAGATGTTTATACCGGCCATGACCGTCTCGGCCTTGAGGTGAAAACCGCCTTCAGCGCTGATCTCATGAGCGATGTGCTGGCATTTGCCCAGCCCGGTTGCCTGCTCATTACCGGAATTACCAATGCCCAGGCCGTGCGTACGGCATTTGCTCTGGACATTGCCGCCATTCTCATCTGCCGCGGCAAGACCCCCCTTCCCGAAGCCGTAGAAATGGCCCGCGAGCTGAGCATACCGATCCTTGCCACTGCCCATATCATGTTTGAAACCTGCGGCCTGCTTTTTCAGCGCGGCATGGTCGGCTGCCTGTGTGCCGTGAACCCCTCCAACGAGAACATCTCGCTCGGGACCGCAAGTTTTGAAAGCGGCCACAAGGTGCAGGGCCGCAATTTCTCCGAAGCAGGCCGCGCGGCAAATGAAATAAAAAAAACGCTGCGCAGCCAGGGCATACCCGAAGAGATCGTGCGGCGCGTAGCCGTCGTGGCCTTTGAGGCCGAAGTAAACATGATCTCCTATGCCGATCACGGCACGATCTTCTGCTATGTATTGCCCGGGCAAATTTCGGTCGAAGCCATCGACCGCGGGCCCGGCATTCCCGATATCGACCTTGCCATGCAGGAAGGCTACTCAACGGCCGATGACACCATCAGGTCTCTGGGGTTCGGCGCCGGCATGGGCCTGGCAAACATAAAACGATTTTCCGACACCTTTGAAATTTCTTCAGAGGTCGACAAGGGCACCTATCTGCGCAGCATCATCAACAGGCATCATGACATAAAGGAAACGTAGCCATGGATGTACAAAGCATTGTTAAAGAGCTTGATCTTTCGGTAAAGTGCCGGCCCGACCGCCTCGGCGCCGAGGTGACCGGCGGGTTTGTGGGCGACCTGCTGAGCGACGTCATGGCCAACAGCGCCGCCGGCCATCTCTGGATTACCCGGCAGACGCATCAGAACATCATCGCCGTGGCATCCCTCAAAGACCATGCCGGCATCATCATCGTGCAGGCAGCCGAGCCGGAAGCCGACACGCTTGAAAAGGCCTCGGCAGAGGGCATACCCGTCATGGTAAGCGGCCTTCAGGCTTTTGAGCTTGTGGGCAGGATTTACCGGCTGCTGGGCCGGTAAACGGCGCTGCGCCATCTTCCTGTGAGCACGTATGCCCCGCTTCTATATATGTGATCTGCACAACCATACCTGCCTGTCGCCCTGCGCGCAGCTCGACCTGCACCCCCGGGCGCTCGTACAGGCATGCCTTGCCAGGGGGCTTGACATGGTGGCGATCACGGATCACAATGCCTCGGAAAACATTGTCCATGTCATGCGGGCAGCCCGGGGCACGCCCCTTGTCGTCATCCCCGGCATGGAGGTGACGACAAAGGAAGAAGCCCATGTGCTGGCGCTGTTTGCAAGCCTTGAAGCCGTGGCGCGGTTCCAGGAAACGGTCTACAGCCGCCTGCCCGGCGAAAACGATGAGCGCCGCTTCGGCTGCCAGCCCATCGTCAATGAACGGGAAGAGGTTGAAGCATTCAATACGCACCTTTTATTCAGCGCAACGGAAATGCCCCTCGATGAGGTCACGGGCAGCATCCACAGTCTGCAGGGCATTGCCATAGCCTCCCATATCGACCGGCCATTTTTCAGCGTCGTGAGCCAGCTTGGCTTCGTGCCTGAAAATGCGTGCTTTGACGGGCTTGAAATATCAGCCGCTCTGGGCATCGCCGGCGGCCGGCGCCGGTTCCCCGAGCTCTGGAACTACACGCTCATCACCTCGTCGGATGCCCACTGCCTGGAGGATGTGGGCCGCTCCTGCACCCGCATGCGTCTTGAAAGCCCCTGTTTTGAAGAAATAAAACTAGCCCTTGGCCGTCAGGCCGGGCGGCATGTTGAGGAAAACCGTCCATGAAAGAACTTGCCCTGCACATCCTGGACCTTGCCGAAAACAGCCTGCGCGCGGGGGCAACCGAGCTTGAAATCACGATTGAGCGCGACGAGGCTGCCGACAGGCTCACCGTTCACATCGCCGACAACGGACGGGGCATGCCGCCTGAAGCCCTGGCCCGTGTGTCCGACCCGTTCTACACGACTAAGGGAACCCGGCGCACAGGCCTTGGCATACCGCTTGCGACCCATGCCGCGCAGCGGGCAGGCGGCTCGTTTTCCATTGAGTCGCAGGAGGGCCGGGGCACCCGCATCACCGCCGTGTTTCAGCACAGCCATATCGACCGGCAGCCCCTGGGTGATATTGCCGGAACGGTTGCAGCCCTTCTGCTGGCCAGTCCCGAAATCGAGCTGCGCTTTATCTGCCGCTCCGGCTCGGGTGAATACTGCTTCGAGGCCCGCCAACTGCGTGAGCAGCTGGCGGGCGTGCCTTTGAATCATGTTGCAGTTTTAGCTGTTCTGCGGGATAATATAGCCGGAAATGTTCGTAAGCTCTGCGGTCCCTGAGGCGCTGCGCGAGAGGTAACCCTTGCAAAGGAGAAGAACATGGGTGAGACAAAAATAGTACTTGTGATTGATGATGATCCCGATATCATTGAAACCGTGCAGACGATACTATCGGCCAAAGGCTATGTCGTCATCTCGGCATCAAGCGGCAAGCAGGGCTTTGAAGTGCTTCAGAAGGTAAACCCCGACCTGGTGCTGTGCGATATGATGATGGAGGCCATCGACTCGGGCATGCAGACAGCCCAGCAGATCAAGCGGTACAACAGCGAGATACCCGTGTTTCTTTTAAGCAGCATTGCCGAAATGACGGCTGCAACCACGCAGATACGCGAGCTGGGGTTCAACGGCATCATCCAGAAACCCGTCGAGCCCGCACGGCTGGTAAGCATCGTACAGAGCATACTCGGCTGAAACCGGCCAGGCCTGCACGCAGCCCACAGGCATCATAGCCCCGCCATAAAAAAACCCGCGCATAACCTCTGCGCGGGTTTTTCTTCATCACAGCATATGCCTAGTTCTTCCTGGGCCTCCCGGCGCCCGGTACCGTCGGTGCAGCAGACTGCGGATTTTTCTCAAACTCTTCAATTTCCTTAAGCACATCGGGCGGTATCTGATCGCGGATCTCGGGCGGCACCACTTCCTTGAATATCCGCAGCACCTCGGCCGGGTCAGGCTCCTCACCCATCTCCTGAGCTTTCATCATCTCATCCATGACCTTCATAAAATCTTCCTGTTTCTTATCCAAAACGACATCCTTGTCGATCACGGGAGATTTCTTTGCATCGCGCTTATCCTGCACTACCGGCTTTTCCGGCGCCTTGGCAGGGGCTGAGGCCGGTGGCGCGGCAGGGGCAGGTACCGTGGCTGGAGAAGCCGGGCGGCCCGTACCCGAAGTCAGCTGGCGCTCGCCGCCCTTCTTGCCCATAATATCAAGCTCAACAATGCGGGGATTGGCAGTATTGTTGTCGAAATGCAAAACAAAATTCGGCATATTGGCTATCCGCAGCACCCTCTGGAGGCCACTGCGCACAGGCATCTGCTGAAACTTAACGCCGATGGGCTTCTCATCGAAAGCCTCGCCGAACACCACGATTTTGATGCCGCATTTATCGCCAATGTCGCGTATCAGATCCTCGGGCTTCACATTCGGGGCCTCAATTTTGAGCATGCCTTCGACGCATGAAACCATATCGCTGGCGCCGCCAGCCTCATCACCCTGGGCGCGCGCAAAGCCCGCGCCGCCGAGCAGGGCGCCACTGAGGACCAGCATCACTGGCAAACTGTATTTTTTCATAGTAGTATCAAAACCTTTGACCTGGAGGCACCGGCCGTTACCCCTGCCTTCCATGAGCCGTTCAATTTTTTCTGCTGCCGTCCTTATTATATTCAAAAAAGCCGCGGCCTGTCTTGCGCCCGAGATGGCCAACCTCAACAAGGCTCATGAGCAGCGGGCAGGGACGGTACTTGGGATCCTGAAAACCGTTATACAGCGACTGCTGCATGGACAGCACGACATCAAGGCCGATGAAGTCGGCAAGTTCAAGAGGCCCCATGGGATGGTTCATTCCGAGCTTCATGGCCGTATCGATCTCGTCCCTGCTCGAAACGCCCTGGTGCAGGCAAAAGATGGCCTCGTTGATAAATGTTTGAATCAGTCGGCTGGTGATGAAACAGGGGCTGTCGGTTACCGTGATAGGGGTTTTGCCCATCTTCAGCGCCAGGTCCTTTACGGTCTGATAGCTCTCCTCGGAGGTGGCGGGCGTGCGAATGATCTCGACGAGCTTCATCATCTGCGCCGGGTACATGAAGTGCATCCCGAGCACCTTCTCGGGCCGCCTGGTTGCAGTTGCCAGCCTGCCCAGACGCACCGAGCTGGTGTTGGTGGTCAGGATAACATGGGGCGCGCAGATTTTGTCAATGTTTGAAAAAATATCCATCTTCACGGGTTCGTTTTCCACCGCAGCCTCAACCACATAATCAACCTCTTCAAGGCTCTGAAGCTCCTTTTTAAAATGCATACGCGACAAAGCAGCATCGCAGTCCTTCTTCTTGATTTTGCCAAGCTCAACGGCCCGGTTCAGGCTTTTTTCTATGGATGCCTGCGCCTTTTTAATGACCTCGTCATAGGGCTCCACAATGATGGCTTTATATCCAGCCTGAGCCGCCACCTGGGCAATACCCTTGCCCATTTGACCGGCGCCGATCACGCCGATGGTTCTGATATGGGAAATGCTTGAAGCCTTTTTTTCCGGTGCCATACCGCGTCAGCCTTTCACTTGATAATATTCTGACTGCCTGAGCTTTCAGGCAATGCAGGGTAGAGTATATAATAGCATGGTCATCGTCAAGTAAAAAATTAAGCTTTTTGAAGAGGTTGGACGTCAGGAGCAGCGGCTGCGTAGAAGTCGAACATGGTGCGTCCATAGTCCCGCATGCGCACAAAGACAAGCCCGTCGGGCGCCGCCACCTGAGGCTCCCGATCTTCGCGCTGAACGATAATGACCCCGTCTGTTTTTAAAAGCAGCTGGCGCGCAAGGCCGTCTATGGCCTTCTGCTGAAGCCCGAGGCCATAGGGCGGAGCAACAATGATGATGTCGAATGAGTCTTTTTCACGGGCCAGTCCCTGCATCGCCGCAACCCCGTCGCCGAGAACAACCTCAACGGCTGCTTCAAGACCGAGCGACCGGGCGTTTTGCCTGACAAGCTCTGCGGTTTTCGGATTGAGTTCCACAATCACCGCACTGGCTGCGCCGTTTGACAAAAGCTCAAAGGCTATGGCCCCGGACCCGCCGAAAAGGTCCAGAAGCCGGGCTTGCGCAAGCCGCGGCCGGAGAACATCTGCCAGGCTCTTCCGGAGCCGTGTGAGCAGGGGCCGCGTTTGGCTGCCTTCGGGCGTCTGTATGCGCCTGCTGCGCAATGTGCCTGAGGTTATGGTGATGGAGCCCATGATTTATGCTGCCTGCCTCCTGCCCAGCAGACGCCGGGCGGCAAGGGTGCTGCCGAGAACCAAAGTGACAAGCAAAAAAAACGGCAGGGCGAATTCCAGGGTGAAAACATCGGCCAATGATTTCGCCCTGGCAATTGTATTGGCAGAGTAGCAGGTCACAGCCACGCCGGGGATAATGCCGATAGCCGAGGCTGCAAAATAATGGGAGAACTTTACGCGCGTGAGCGCTATGAGCCAGTTGAGCGGCGGGGCCATAAAAAGCACCAGCCGCAGCATGAGCACGGTCTGAAAACCCTGTTCGGCCAGACGGCTGTCAAGAGCATCCAGGCGCTTGAATTTCCCATCGAGTGTTTTCTGAACCGTGTCGCGCATGCAATAGCGCACGCAGAGAAATGTTGACGTCGAGCCCGCAAGCGCGCCGATCCAGCCGTAGATACATCCCTTCACCCCGCCAAACAGCACGCCCCCTACAGCAATCAGAACAAACTCGGGCATATGCAGAAACACGCCTGCAATGCACAGGCCGATGAATGCCATCGGGCCCAGCGCGCCAAGGGAATTGACAAGTGCCGTAATCCGATCCAGGCTGAAAAGCCCCGTCAGGTCATAGGTAGTGTATGCCCAGATGGCGCTGCCGATAAGCAGTATCCCGGCGAGCGGTTTTATTATTTTGCCTCCTGGCCTAAATCTGCGGGTCATACGTGATTGAAATCTTTCATAACATTTTTTAGTTTCAAGAGTTGGGATTCAGAATTCAGTAGTCAGAATTCAGTATAAAAAAAACAAAAACGTTTGAGGATCTGATTGTCTGAAAGAAACAAGTAAACTCCTTGAAGCCTATGTGTATTCTATTCTGAATTCTGACTCCTGAATTCTGGCTTCTTTCTAAAGGACCTTAAACATAAATACAGTCTAATTAGAAATAAACACAGCTATTGTTTAGAACCATTATTTTATGCATTTTTTTATTTCTACAACCTATAAAGAATCATCTCATTGCTCTACTTAAAACCATGCCGGACAGAAAAGTCGCGTATGCTTATCAGATACTGCGGCCGAAATTCAGGGCATTTCGGCCGATGGCAAGGCACAGGCCCTGATGGACAAGATCTGTTGCCGTCGCGGTAAAGGGGAAATAAACGATCTCATACCCGTGCACGGCAATTTTCACTCGGGCAAGTTCCGGGTACACCTCATTGCGTTTTACCGCAATCAGGGCAAGGCTCACCTTGATGCTCTCGGCCGCCTCCCGCACGGGCAGTGTCACGGGATGCAGCACAAGGTTTGAAAGCTCATCATGGGTCGGGCCGCCGGGCTGCTGCGTCGTCAGCTGCCGGGCAAGGCGCAGGAAAAGCTGCGGCTGAATCTTGAATGCCGGGGCCCAGAACGAAAGAGGCCGTTCAGCCATGCCGGCTGTGGCAACCCGGGGCAGGTTTGCAAACCCGACAAGGTCTGCCTGAGATGTAAGCGCCAGGCCTTCCGCCGTTGCATCCATGCGCCAGAACGGGATATACTGCACATTCTGCTCAGCGCATTTCATAACAGCATACTGAATTGCTGTATATCCGCTGGCAGAAGGCTGCCAGGCGCGGCTGCACTTCGGGCACACAAGCACGCAGCTTTCCTTTTCCGCCAGCATGTCCCAGCCGCAGTTGGGACACAGCGTCGGAAGAAATGTAACGCCCCAGCCATCATGGCGTTCTCCGGCAACCCCGTCGGCAGCAAGTGCATCGGCAGCAGGCCCCACCGGAGTATTGAGCACCCCATCATAAAGCTTTTTGTCCTTCACAAAAAAAGGCGCATAGATGAGGCTCACCGTCTCGCCGATACACTCACGAAAAAAAACCTGCTCTTTGCTGCGCATGTGCTGGTCGGCAAAACGGGCAGTAAAATCTTTTAATGTGACCGTGAGCGGCAGGTAGCGGCCCGTGTGTTCAGGAAGCACAAAGTGCAGCTTCATTGCCTGCGGCCGCACACCCAGCGTTTGGGGAAGCCCGGCAATGCCCGCACCGCATAAACTTGTGTCAACGACGCGGTAATCAACATCATAGGCCCGGCAGGTGCAGGCCATGCCCCTGAAGCGCCAGTAGGGAGCATAAAAAAGATTCTCTGGCGGCACGCCCTCAGCAACCGGCAGGGCGTAGCGGAAGCGGTCGCGCGGCATGAGATAGTGCCGCACGCGGCA
>CAYNVA010000398.1:0-1611 GCA_964400575.1 uncultured Thermodesulfobacteriota bacterium
TCACAATTGCGTAAACATCCTTGCCCGCCAGGCGCTGGTGGTCCAGATACGTGCGCATGGGCGAGGCAAGCCGGTGTATCCAGATGGGGCAGGCGATGATAATCGGGTTATACTGCGCAGCATCAAGCTTCAACGGACCCGGCAGATCATCGCGGTCAAACAGCTGGTCGATGACGCAGTTGACTTTCCAGAACCCGGTGCGCTCCCGCATCGACGTGAGTTCCAGCCGCTCGCAGCCAAAAGCGCGGCCAAGCTCAGCGGCAACAATTCTGTTGTTGCCCGTGAGAGAATAAAAAATGAGCAGGGGCCGCCAGGCCGCTCCTGCCTGCTGCCCCTGTGCCCCGGCTGCAGCCGGGTGGAAAGAAAAAAACGCCAGCGCCGCGCATACCAGCGCCAGCCTTACATGCTGTTTCATGCAGTGTCTCTCCGTAGATGCGGCCGCGGTTCAAAGGGAATCTCGCCCAGGGCCATGCGGGCAAGGTCGGAAATAAATACGGGAGCAAGGCCCGCCTCCATGCACGCCCCGCTCATGAAAGCATAGCAGCTCGGGCATCCGAAGACCATGGCTTCCGCGCCGTGCTTCAGGGCATCTGCGATATTCTTCTGTACCAGCTCCCGGCTGCGGTCTGGATATTTCTCCATGAGGCCGATGCCGCAGCACAAAGCATTCTTGCCGTCATAGCTCCGGGCCACCCGCTCAACACCGGCCAGCCTGAAAACCGCCTCCACAAACCGGTCGGTCCAGGGCGCAAGCCGCGCGATGCACGGCCGCTGGAAAGCAATTTTTTTGCCGAGCCCCTGAACAGAGCGGCCTTTTTCCGTAAGCGCGCGGCACAGCCAGTCGGCAAGATGCAAAGCCGTGAACGGCACCTCGATGCCGTAGCCGGGGGCAAGCACTGCTGCCATGACATAGCAGTCGTCATGGGCAAAAACGATCTCCTTCCTGCCAAGGGCGGCAAGATTCTCGATAAAACGTGCAGCATGCTTTCGTGTCAGTGAGGGCATGCCAGTATGCAGGTGCACGACGCGGGAATAATACGGGCTGCCGCTCGCGACAGTAAGGTTCTCGAAAAGCCGGCTATCGGCCATATTCGGCGGCAGCGCATGCTCCATCACGCACAGCGACAGAGCGGGCAGACTGCTGTCGCCGGCAACGATTCGCTTGGGCACGCTGCTAAGCTGCGCTTCGATCATATCTGCCCGGCCGCCGGACACCAGCCGTATGCCATGGCGCTCCTGCAGGTTGCTGATGCGGTCAAAGGGGCGCGCCCCGGTGGGGCAGAATTCATTGCAGGCCAGGCAGGTGATGCAGGCCGACAGAATATCTGCTGAAGAGCCCTGTTTCAGCGCCCTGACTTCGGCTATCGCTTTTTCCGTCGAGTACTGCACAGCGGGGCACTGCTCAAGACATGCTCCGCATTCATTGCAGCTGTCCGCGTCGAACATGAGAAAACCCCGTATCATTGTCAGCGCCGCAGGCGGTCTTGCCTGCGGCCCTTGTCTCAGAAGCTCGAGTCAGTGGCAGTCGTGAGAGGCGCAGGCATTCTGCACCGTCAGCTCATCGAGCGTGTTTGCCGTGCAGTGCGCAATGGTCTGCTCGACCGTGCCGGA
>CAYNVA010000399.1:0-2043 GCA_964400575.1 uncultured Thermodesulfobacteriota bacterium
GTCGACGGGTTTGAAAGCCTTGCCGACATCAACCCCTGCGTGAGCATCTTCGGCTCGGCCCGCACCAAACCGGGCGACGATGCCTATGAAAAAACCGTGGTCATCGCCCGCAAGCTTGCCGAGGCAGGCTACAACATCCTCACGGGCGGCGGGCCGGGCATCATGGAGGCCGGCAACAAGGGCGCCCGCGAAGGCGGCGGCAGGTCGGTAGGGCTCAATATCAGGCTCCCCATGGAGCAGAAGCCAAACCCCTTTGCCGACACGCACCTCGAGTTTAAATACTTTTTCGTGCGCAAGGTAATGTTCATCAAATACGCACAGGCCTATATCGGCATGCCCGGCGGTTTCGGCACGCTGGATGAAATTTTCGAAGCCATCACGCTCATTCAGACCAACCGCATAAAGCCGTTCCCCGTTATCCTGTATGATACGAGCTACTGGGGCGGCCTTATGGAATGGATAAAAAAAGAGCTGCTTGGCCACGGCATGATCAGCGCCGACAACATGGACCTTTTCACGCTCACCGACGATCCCGACATGGTTGTGAAAACCATAAAAAAAACCGTCATCCTCTAGCAGGAGCATTGCCGCATGCCCATGTTCGAATACTACTGCAAGCCGTGCCATACCATCTTCAGCTTCCTGGCGCGTACCGCAAATGTGACCAGCAGGCCCGCCTGCCCGCGCTGCGGCGGATACATTCAGAAGCAGGTCTCATCATTTGCCTTCTCGCAGAAAATGAAGGGCGCCGAAAAGCTGCCATTCTCTACGCAGCAGGCAGAAGAAGGCGTCAAGAAACTCAAGAATGAAATCGACCGCCTGAAATCCGAGGAAACCCCGCAGCGGGCCGAGCAGTTCAAAAAAAAGTTCGAGCGCTGGTCGGGTGTGAAGCTCGATCACGCGGTGAGCACACTGCGCGGCGTTGACCTGGCGCCGGAAAAAGGTGCGGCGCCTGAGGAAGAAGGCCCGCCTCCCGAGCGCGATCCCACGATTTATGATCTTTAAAATACAGCGGCAAAAAATTTTAACAAAGCAGTACTGAACGAAAAAATTGGCAAAAAAGAGCTTCAAGAAAACCCTTACAGGAAAGTGAAGGAATACACATGAAGATCAAAAATTACATACTGCTTTTGCCGTTCCTGACGCTTGCGGCAGCCGGCTGCGGCAACAGCAGCAAGGAGGCGAGCCCTCCTCCCCCGGCGAAAACCCCTGCACCTGCCGCAGCATCCGGCTACTCCGGCACCGTTGCCGAAACCATGAATGCCGCCGGCTACACCTATGTGCTGCTTGATACGGGCACGGAGAAGGCCTGGTTTGCAGGGCCAGCCTGCGTGGTCAAGGCCGGAGATAAGCTCACGCTGCCCGCAGGCATGCTCAAGGAAAACTTCACCAGCAAAACGCTGAGCCGCACCTTTGAAAAAATTTATTTTGTGGAAAGCATCATGGCGCCCGAGGGCAAGCCAACTGTCTGCTCCATGCCTCCGACACGGCCCGCAGGAAGCTCGCCCCAGGATTTTGAGGGCTCGTCGCGAGCCGCTGCACCAGCCCCGGCAGGCATTGACTTCTCAGGCATCACAAAGCCCGCCGGCGGAAAAACCGTGGCTGAAATACATGCTGCAAAAAAAGCACTTGCGGGCAATACGGTAATCCTGCGGGCCAGGGTGGTTAAGTTCAATGCCGACATTATGGGTAAAAACTGGGTGCATGTGCAGGATGGCACCGGCGCAACCGGCGCACATGACTTGACCGTCACAACGCTTGGCACTGCAAAAGTCGGCGATACCGTGCTGGTGCAGGGGGCGATCGCGCTTGATAAAGATTTCGGGTACGGCTACAAATATGCTGTTCTTCTTGACAACGCTACGATGAAAACAGAATAATGCATTCGCGGCATTTCAAAAAAAGACGGGGCCGGCACGCACTGCCGGCCCCGTCTTGTTTTTACCTGTCTCTTCGTATTACTTCTTTGCCGTTTTATACATTGAAATCTGATTTGTACAGGCGCCGCCAAGGCCCTCGGCCTTCGACGAGAGCATGACAATC
>CAYNVA010000400.1:0-5122 GCA_964400575.1 uncultured Thermodesulfobacteriota bacterium
GTTGTTTTGCCGGTGCCGGGCGGCCCCCATAAAATAATGGAGTACAGCTCATCGCCCTCCATCATGCGCCGCAGGAGCTTGCCCGTGCCGAGCAGATGATCCTGCCCGACAAATTCTTCAAGGTTCTCAGGCCGCATACGCTCGGAAAGAGGTGTTGTTGTATCAATCATGAACGGCTCACCAGCAGGAGAATATGGTTGCGATTTGCAGCGCAACCGGTTATCTACTTTCTAACAGATTTGCCTGCATGAGCGCAAGCTCTTCAGAAGGATTCTCTATGCTTCTTTACCTGCTTCAAGGTCTCATCCTTGGCCTGTCGGCAGCGGCTACACCGGGGCCATTCCAGGCTTTTCTGCTCAGCCAGAGCGTGCAGAAAGGGTGGCGCCGCACGCTGCCTGCGGCATGCGCGCCCCTTGTCAGCGACGGGCCCATCATTGTGCTTGTCATGTTCGTGCTCACCCAAATGCCCGCAGGGCTTGTGGAAGCGCTGCGGATCGGCGGAGGGCTTTTTCTGCTCTATCTGGCGCAAAAAGCCCTCGGTGCAGCGCGGCAGGGCATTGATGCCGAGACTGCCCTGCCTGAAAAGGCCGCAAGCAGCATCCTGCAGGCAGTCATTCTAAACCTCCTGAACCCCAATCCCTACATTTTCTGGAGCCTTATCGGCGGCCCTGTACTGCTGCAGGCATGGCAGCAGGGCCCATGGTGCTGCCTCTCCTTTCTGGGAGGCATGTATGCGGCCCTGATCGGCGGCTGCGCCTGCCTGATAATTCTCTTTGCAACGGCTGCGCGACTGGGCGCAGCTGTCAACCGCGCCCTGCTCTTTATATCCGCAGCTGCCCTTGCCCTGTACGGCTGCTATCAGCTCTTTGCAGCCCTGTCTATAATTGTGCGGCGTTTCTCATAATAAATTGGCTCTCCGGAGGGCTCTTAGGCTATAATGAGCCCCTCATTAACACCAGCGGAAAATCCCATGAAAAGCGATCTGGAACAGTTATTGCCCTTTGTCAGCAAGGCAAGCAGGTATCTGGGCAATGAAATAAACGCCGTCAAAAAAGATCCCGAAACGGTCGACCTGATATTTGCCTTTGCATTCCCCGATGTCTATGAAGTGGGCATGTCGCATCTGGGGCTGCAGATACTCTACCATGTACTGAACAGCATGCCGGGAATTGCCTGCGAACGGGCCTTTGCGCCCTGGCCCGACGACATGGAGGCTGAAATGAAGGCCGCCGGCCTTCCTCTTGCCACACTGGAATCGGGCATACCGCTGCGGCAGTGCGACATTGTGGGCTTTTCCCTTGAATATGAGCTCTGCTACGCCACAGTGCTGCGGATGCTTGGCCTGGCCGGCATACCCCTCAAAGCAGCCGAGCGCGACAGGTCCTGGCCCCTTATCATTGCAGGCGGCCCGAGCACCTGCAATCCGGAGCCCGTAGCCGACTTCTTCGATGCCTTCGTTATCGGCGAGGGGGAAGAGGTGCTGCCGGAGCTGTGCCGGGCATACCTGCGCTGGCAGCAGTCCGGCGACGACAAAACACGGCTTCTTGAAAAGCTTGCCGATATTGCCGGCATCTATGTGCCATCGCTTTTTGCAATCTCCTATAATGAGGACGGAACCATACGGCAGATTCTGCCGCTCAAAAAAGGCTATGATCATGTTGATAAACGCATCATCACCGATTTCACCAGCGGTCCCTGGTGCTCAAAGCCGATTGTACCGTATATGCAGATCATCCACGACCGGGCCGGCATCGAAATAGCACGCGGATGCTCGCGCGGCTGCCGGTTCTGCATGGCAGGCATGATCTACCGCCCGGTTCGCGAAAAAAGCGTCGACCGCCTCTGCGAGCTCAGCCGCCGGACGCTTGCCGGCAGCGGCTATGAGGAGCTGGGGCTGCTGTCCCTCAGCTCGGGCGACTACTGCGGCATACAGCCCCTGCTGGGAGCTCTGATACGGGAGCACAGCAGGCAGAAAGTTGCCGTTTCGCTTCCGTCGCTGCGGGTCGAGTCGCTCACCCGTGAGCTGATCGATGAAATCAAACAGATCCGCAAAACCGGTTTCACCATAGCGCCCGAGGCTGGCACGCAGCGCCTGCGCGACGCTATCAACAAGGGATTTACCGATGAGGCGATACTCTCTACGGCTTCGCTGATATTTGCCGCCGGCTGGAACCTCGTGAAGCTCTACTTCATGGTCGGGCTGCCGACGGAAACCAGGCAGGACGTAGAGGGCATCGTTGAGCTCTGCCGCACAATAGCCCGCCTTGACCGGGGCAAAAACCTGCATGTCAGCATTTCCACCTTTGTCCCGAAGCCCCATACGCCCTTCCAGTGGGACGCGCTTGAACCTGCCGAAACCATTCTTGAAAAACAGCATTATATCAAGGACAGCCTGCGCAGCAAAAGCATACAGGTAAAATACCACGATCACCGCCTGAGCCTTCTGGAAGCGGTTTTTTCCCGCGGCGACCGCCGTCTTGCCGAGGTGCTTGTGCATGCCCACCGGCTCGGTGCGGGCTATGATGCATGGAGCGAGCATTTCGACCCTCGGGTATGGCAGCAGGCTTTCCAGGATGCCGGCATCGATACAGCCTTCTATCTGAAAGAAAAGTCCACGGATGAAATACTGCCCTGGGATCATATCAGATTCGCCGTCAGCAGGGCCTATCTTCTGAGCGAGCGCGAAAAGGCTCAACGCGCAGAAACAACAGCGGACTGCCGCAGCGGTCAGTGCAGCGGCTGCGGCGTCTGCGACGGGGCAGCGGTGCGCCCGGAAATAAATCCAGCAGTACCCGAAACTGCGCCGCATGCAGCCCGTGATATGCTTCCTGAGCCTGCCCCTTTCCGCTACCGCCTGGTCTACACAAAAGAAGGCCTGGCGCGCTTCATAAGCCACCTTGAATTCAGCTCGAGCTTTGCCCGCGCCCTGCGCCGGGCAGAGCTTCCGCTGCGATATTCCCAGGGTTTTCATCCCCTGCCCCGCATAACTTTTCTGGAAGCCCTGCCTGTGGGCATGGAAAGCAGGCATGCGCTCTGTGATGTGGAGCTGACAAAGCCTGTGCCCGCTGAAGAAATCCTGCGCAAGCTCAACCCGCAGCTGCCCTGCGGCGTCAAAATCCTCACGGTGACGGAAAATGCTTTGAAAAGCTGCACTGCCCCTGCTACAATTAAAAAATACAGCGTCACGTTTCAACACCATCCGGCTCTGCAATTTCCCGGCACTGACTGCCTTGCCCGCAGCATTGCCGATTTTCAGGCTTGTGAAACCTTTATGATTCAGATTGAGAAAAAAGACAAAACCGTAGAGGTTGATCTCAAAAAAATCATCAAGGAAATTTCCCTTGACGCTGGCGGTGGGGTCGTCATGACCATTGACGCTGCCGGTCACAGCATGCCGAAAATCCCGGTTATTATGGCGGCTCTGTTCGGGCTTGGCCAAAGGGAACAAAAATCACTGCGCATTATGAACATAACAGCATGACAGCAGAACTGATCGTCAATGTAACCTCATCTGAAACGCGCGTTGCCCTTCTTGAAAACGGCATGCTGGCCGAACTGCATATCGAGCGCGAATCAGACAAGGGAATAGCGGGCAATATCTATAAAGGGCGCATTCAAAGAGTCCTGCCCGGCATGCAGGCGGCCTTTGTCGAAATCGGCCTTGCCCGTTCCGCGTTTCTCTATGTAGACGACGTCTATTCGAGCAACAAGGAATTCGACTCTCTTTTTACCGTGTTCAAGGAGGAACAGGAAGACGCTGAGGTCGGCGATGCTCCAGCGGTGCGGGAGCATATACCCTCCCCGCCCATCGAGGAGATGCTGTCGGAGGGCCGCGAGATAATGGTGCAGGTCATCAAAGAACCCCTTGGCACCAAGGGCGCACGCATTTCATCACACATATCGCTGCCGGGGCGCTATCTTGTCTATCTGCCCACCATTACCCATATCAGCATCTCACGCCGCATAGCCGATGAAGATGAGCGCAACCGCCTGAAGGAAACAGTGCAGCGCATCAAGCCTGCCGACAGCGGATTTATCATCCGCACGGCAAGCGAGGGCGCCACAGAGGATGAGCTGGCATCGGACATGGACTTTCTCATCAAACTCTGGGCCAACATTCAGAGCCGGATGCAAAGCGCGCCGACAGCCACGATGCTGCACGAAGACCTGAGCATCGCCCTGCGCGCCATACGTGATCTCTACAGCAAACAGGTGCGGAAACTCGTGGTCGACTGCCCCGAAACCTATGCGGGCATCATCCATTTCATCGAAACCTTCATGCCGCAGCTGAAATATTCCGTAGAGCTGTATGAGGGCGACAAGCCGATTTTCGACACATACGGCTTCGAGGTGGAAATCAGCCGGGCCCTGGGCAGAAACATCTGGCTCAAGTCGGGTGGCTATATTGTTATCGAAGAGACTGAGGCCCTGGTGGCCATTGATGTCAACACCGGCAGGTATGTCGGCAAAGGCAATCAGAACGACACGATACTGAAAACCAATCTTGAAGCAGTCAAGGAAATTGCCTACCAGATTCGCCTGCGCAACCTGGGGGGCATCATCATCATTGATTTCATCGACATGGAGCGAAAAGCGGACCGCGAGGCGATTCTGAACGCGCTGCAGGAAGCGCTGAAAAAGGACCGCGCAAAAACCAATGTGGCCAATATATCGGAGCTGGGCCTTGTGCAGATGACGCGCAAGCGGGTGCGGGAAAACCTGAGCGGCCATCTCTGCGACCCATGCCCGTACTGCGAAGGCAGGGGCCTCATCAAGGGCATTCCGGCCATAGCCTATGAAATTCTGCGCACCATCAGGAAGGAAGCGCGCACCCCGCTCATACAAACAATCACGGTGGCCGTGCACCCCGATGTTGCGGCTTTCCTCTACGATGAGGAGCGATCGGCTATAGAAGACCTTGAAAAAAAGCTGAAGAAAAAAATCAACATCAAGGCAGACCCCGCGTACCACCACGAAAAATACACCATACTCTCAACCTGATAGGCACTGTTTCAGGAACACATCGATGGTCGTTGGTCGTTAATCGTTGGTCGTTAATCGTTGGTCGTTGATTGTTGGTCGTTGATCGTTGGTCGTTGGTCGTTGATTGTTGGTCGTTGAT
>CAYNVA010000401.1:0-2170 GCA_964400575.1 uncultured Thermodesulfobacteriota bacterium
AAAATATCAAGCGCGCGCTCAATGTCGCCCTGGCGGCCAAAAAACATGATATTTTTTTTCACGCCGGGGTCATGGTCGATAACGGTTTTCAGATAGGTGTCGAATTCCGCCAGTGCCCCTGCAATGCCGCAGCACCAAGGGGTTTTTGGCTTGCTGCCAGATCAAGATAGGCCATAAGATAGTCATGAACAAGCGCCATGGCCTGTGCGTCCATATCCCGACCGATTTTCATCCTGCATGCGGCTTGAGACTGGATGCTCTGGATGCCGCCACCGGCCTTTTTCTGAAGCGCCGGCAGATCAGGGTATAACGAGCCAATGCTCAGCAGCCGCTCAAGCTTTTATTGCACGAATTGCCGTATCGCCGCGGCGACTTCTTTTGGCTTTTCTTCCTGCACCATATGGCCAGCGTCGTCGATGATGAGAAATTGCGAGCCCCTTATTTCCTGATGGAGCCGGTCGCCATCGGACAGGGGAATTGGCTTGTCCTGACACGCCCAGATAAGCAGCGTGGGAGTCGTGATGCGGGTGCTAATGCCTTCGTAGGAATCTGCAGTTGAAGACTTCAACATGTGCGCGAGCGCCGCTGCGGCATTGGGTGTTCGAGTCGGCTTGAGGTAATTGTCCAGCAGCTCATCGGTTACCAGAGCCTTATTGTAGTAGGAGTTTAGAAGGCTTTTTGACCTGGCGACTTTTGTATAAAATGCACGTGCCATGATAACATCGAAGGGGAAGACAAGATGCTTTAAAAATCCAGGCGGACCGCCATGATAGAATCCCGCATCAATAATAATGAGTTTGTCGACTTTCTGAGGGGCATCAGCCGCAGCAATGCCGACAATGACACCGCCCATGGAGTGCCCTGCAAGAGATGCCGACGGAAGCTGCAAGGCATTTACAAAATCCATCAGCGCCCGGGCCTGTGATTGCAGATCATAGCTGGCTTCAGGCGATTTGTCTGAAAGTCCGAAGCCGGGAAGGTCCAAAGCATACACTGTATGGCTTTGGGCAAGAAGCGGAATGACATGCCGCCATGTGTAGGTTGAACCTGCAAAGCCATGCACCAGTATGAGGGGCTTGCCCGCGCCATATTTTTCGTAATGCAACATCCTGCCGTTGACATTGATGAACTGGCTGTTTTTGCCTGCCAGCTCCTGAACGGGAACTGATTTTTGAGGGATCAGTGCATACGCCACGCAGCAGGCATACAGAACAACGCTAACGAGGATGATTCTTTTGATGATTTTCATGGAGTCCTTTTTATGGATAGATGAATTAAAATAAGCCCTTGTATTTCAGCACCCCGAGGAAATGCACCAGCCAGGGAACCAGAAAGCTGTTGGATTTTTTGTAGCAGTAACCGTGAATGAGTCCTATACAGGTGAAAAGCCCTACAAAGATGAGTTTCCGCGCGCCAGGCTGAGCCCATGTTGTCCAGACAGTCAAATAAAAAATGCCATACATGAGCGATGATATGATGACCGGCGGCCAGAATTTCCTGAACACGGCAGACAGCGTCGTAATGAGATAGGCACGGAAAAAAAGTTCGGTGGCCAGGGCATGCATGCACGCAAGCAGGATTGCCGAGGCATAGCGCGGATCGAATCCGCCCGGGTTGCTGAAGCCCATAGCGATGCCTACCGGTAGGGCAATCAGGAACCATTTCAGGGAAATTTTCCAGCCATAGGCTGCTGCGCCCGCACCTCCCGCAATACGGGGAACCAGCAGTGCGCATGCAACCATAAGCCCCCGGCGGGCATACATCCATACCGATGACGGGGCATGATCGCTTTCCGCGAGCCCCCAGCCCATATAGATGCTTGCCCAGAATGACAGGGTCAGGAGCATCAGCCAGGCGCAGCCGGCAATAACAAGCGATTTTTTTGCGTTCATGCGGTGCTCGAAATGTTCTGAAATTTAAGTTGTAATTTATTAAAAAACAAATTAAAAATCAATAACTTTATTCTCGTCTGTTTATGGTGTCTGCATGATCCAGCGTGTCTGGGTGGCCCCATTTTCAAGGAGCTGCCATGCAACAGTCTGATAAGCCGTTCAGGTTACCTGTTGACGGAGTGCTTGACCTGCATACCTTTCAGCCTGCAGATTGCAGGGACCTTGTGCCTGACTATCTGGAGGCCTGCCGCGGGAAAGGCATCCTGCAGGTTCGCATC
>CAYNVA010000402.1:0-3467 GCA_964400575.1 uncultured Thermodesulfobacteriota bacterium
TCATTGCATGGGCCGCAGGAACGAGTGGCTCCTTCCTGATGTACGGCCGGATCGGAATCATTGCAATCATCACTGTTGGCAACATACCCTGCCGGCGCCACGCAGGCCTGTGAGGTCAGGCCGGGGATGCCATAGGTGTCGTTGTCGGCATCGAGGTAGAATGTTTGCGGTTGATTGTACGAAACGCACGCCTGCCAGACACCGCCTGTGCAGGTCTGTGTGCCGTCATTGCATGGGCCGCAGGAACGAGTAGCTTCTTCCTGACATGAGGGAGCAGCAGTAACATCTGCGACGATGGAGGCGCTGTTGTTCTCTTCATTTGACTCGGGTATATAGTTGTATGTAGCGTTATCGACAACATGCAAAGGATCAACCACCAGATAGAGCCTGTGAGCTCCTTCTTCATCCAGTGTCACCGTCAGCAGCACTGTTGCATTGTCACCGGCTGCAAGGTCAGGAACTGGCGCGGTGGCAAGAGGCGTTGAGGCGCTTGTTGGATTTTCACTGTAAATCGCAACCTGTATCCCGTGGGCAGCGGCGCGGCCGATATTTTGCACAATCGCATTCACGGTAAATGGCTGGCCGTCTACAGGCGCTTCCGGTATGGTCGTTATGCCATTGTTTTTGAAAACAAGGTCTGGAGCCAGCACCACATTCTGGGTGCAGGCAATATTATTGCTGTCATCCGTCTCGATCACGCCCGCTGCCGGACGAGCGGCTACGCACAGGCTCTGCGCCAAGGCAAACCTGCCTGCATCGATATTCCTGAACGTAAAGTCAACAGAGCCGTTATCGGGCACGGACTCAACCGGCGTCAGCGCGACAAGCTCAGCATAACCGCGCGGATCGCCATTGTATAATGCCAGGGCGGCAGCAGCTGCAACCGTGCCTGAATTGTTAACCCGAACGGTTATGGCCATGTTCTCGCCGACAACAGGAGCTACCGGCTCGATATAAATACTGCTGTTGTCCACTGAAAAATCTACATTACTTTCGGGGATCGCTACCGTCAGAATATTTGATGCCTGATTGTTGCCGGTGTTGTCTTCGATCGTGCCATCAACCAAAGCTGCCACTACAGTAATTTCATGATCGCCACCCCAGCCTGCCGTGTTGCGTTTCACGGTAATCCATGCTGTGCGTCCCGCGCAAAGCTGCGGCACTGTTACCTCTGGAATCATCAGCATACCGCCCGCTCCGGGCATGCCTGCATATATTTTTACCTTTATATTGCTGAGCGCTATGGTGCCGGCATTGCGCACACCGCACTTGATGGCAACTTCATCACCCAATACGGGTTGCTCGGGCTCAAACGTTATAAAATCAGCGCTGGCCTCAAGGTCTATCAGGTCTGTGCCGCCTGATGCCGGCAGCACCGTCAAACCCTGGTAGCCTTCATTATTGTTTTCATCGGCTTCAGCAATAGTATTGCCGTCATCGGCATACACATGAATCTGATAGGTTTCAGCAGGAAGCGTCACATTGTTGAGAACAAACTCAAAAGCGCTATCGCCACCGATATCTAGTGTCTGATTACTGAGCTGTGTCCTGGCGCCTTTTGAATTTACCGCGTATATGGACACCGGTGCATTATGAGCCGCCGTAGAGCCGATATTGCGTATCATTGACGTTATTACAAACTGATCGCCCTGCCGTGGATACGGGTTTGAGAAAGTGATTTCCGATGACAAAACCAGAAGATCAATGCCGGGAACAGGGTTTGTACCGCTAACTGTAATGTGCTTTGAAGCGATATTGTTAATTTTGCTTGCTTCGGTGAGATCGCCATCTGGATCAATCCATATATAGATATCATGCTCGCCGGCGGAGAGATAAATTCCAAAGGGGACCATTACGGTTTCACCGCCCTCAATGCTCGAGAGGGTCGTAGATAAAAGCTCTTTGCCATTATCTGCCGGATCGCCGTCATACAGGGCTACCTGCACAGAGCCAATGCCGGTTTCACCGAGATTATGAATATAGGCAACAACATCAAATGATTCATTGCGTAGAGGGCTGTTATTGCTGAAGGCGATGTCATCCGCGCTTATCTCAAGATCGGGCATGGTGCTCATGGTAAATGCTTTTGAAGCGATATTGTCGGCATAGGTTGTTTCAGCAAAATGCGCACTATCTTCATTCGCAACAACATACACTTTTTTATTTCCTGCCATGAGCGGCAGTTGCCCATACCAGGAAACAACCTGGCTACCCCCGGCTTCCAGCGTTCCGATATCCGCATCGCCCAGAGGCACACCTCCGCTACCGACAGTGGCAGCGCCAAGGTAGAACTTTGCTTTCGTGGTCATCTCCGTGCCGAAAACACCCGTGCTGCTCACCGTGGCGCTGATGCGCACCATCTGACCGCTTGCAGGAATTGATGGCGTAAGCTGTATCGAAGATGAATCAATGGCCAGATTCGGCAGAGCCGTAGCAGTAAGCGCCCCCAGCGCAAGAGCCGTGGCCACGGGGTCATCCTCCCAGCTGCCGTTTTCCTGCTGAACATCAAGAAGATACTGCCGGGCGCCAAGAATTGTTGCGGCATCACCTTCTGCGGCAAAAAGTGCGCGGGCAGCAAGGGCAGTTGTTATGACCGGGCTTGCATCAGGGCTTACAAAACTGCCATTGGCTTGTTTGAAGGGATCGAGAAAAGCGACGGCATTATCTATATATGGTTTAAGATTAGCGTATGGAGAGACAAAAAGGCTTAGCACCTGCACGGCATATGCGGTGAGGTATAAATTTCCATCATCCTCTTTCCTTCCACCATCACCCCACAGGACTGGAGAACAAAAACTAAAACTACCATTCCGGTTCTGATTTTGGGTAAGATACCAGAGTAGCCTGCCGATTACTTGCTGATCAATATCCCCTGCTTTGTCAAGAGCATGTGCGGCAAGAAGACTTTCAGGAATTGAGCTAGGCCAGCCATCAGCAAAGCCAAAACCGTAGTCGGGATTTTGCAGGCTGAGAAGAAGAACGATATCGCTTTGATTCAGTTGGCCTGCCCCGGCCATGGAAACAATCTTCCTGCACAGATGATCGGTGCATATCGGGGAGGATTTTTGAAGGAAGGAAACGCCATCTCTATATGCCGTACCGGTTGGTTGGATATCCATTAATACCTCCACCACCGTGGCAGTTTCCCTGATCGTGTCACTGCCCCAGGTTCCGTTGTCTTTATTCTGGTGATCAGACAGCCACCTAAGGCCACTCTCAATGGGGGTACTATCTGCTGTCGCATTTTCTGGCATCAGGGCTGCACATATTAAAATGAAGCCTGTTACTGCCACGTTTCGAAGGATTTGTTTCATAAAAAATAAACTCCTGCTAAGTGAGTCGCGTCTTTAAAAAACTGTTGCGCATGTATGACAAGAATGTACCTGCCACATACTAAGAGCTTGTTTTAAAAGCCCCCAACTGTCACCCTGAGTGAAACGAAGGGTCTCATAACATGTGAAACTACG
>CAYNVA010000403.1:0-3466 GCA_964400575.1 uncultured Thermodesulfobacteriota bacterium
TGAGAATCGACATTTTTAAATATTGGGCGACCTCTTTAGGGGTCATTATTTCCTGCATAGCTACTCCTTTAAACGAAAAACGGAAGCGGTTTCCGGAGGATACTGGCGAGTTTTTTGGTTTGTCGGCCCGTGCAAAGAAAAACCGTATTTCTTTATGCGGGCAGACTAGAGCCTTTATCTAAATAGTGTAGCCAGTCTGTCATTTCGAATCCGCCCTGGCGGATGAGAAATCTTAATGCCCTGCTTGTGTGTGAGTCTAAGATCTCTCCCTTCGGTCGAGATGACAGATGGATGTTTTGGGCTACAGATTTTTGTTAATTGCTCTAGCCTGAATCTTCCGACACAGAATCTCCGCCGTATCGATTTATTAAAATTCTACAAAATAATGTGCTGTTTGTCAATCCGCAACACCATATCTGGGGACTGCTGCGACAGATTACCAAAATGTAATCCGCGTGTCAGCTTTCTGTCAGAATCAAAAGGCTATAGTACAGGTGTAAGCTCGAAAAAAGACCGGGCATAACACGTGTACAAAGGAGACTATCATGGAAAAAGCATTAAACACACTGTTTGTTACCCTTATTGCTGCCGCCGGACTGCAGATCGCGGCCGCGGCAGTAGGCTTTATGACGCGGGGCGCCGGCTATACCCAGCTGCTCCAGTCCGTGGATATGTCGGCCATGCAGGCCGCATACAGCGTGATTACGGTTCTGTTCTAATACAGGCGCGCAGCATGGGCGTTGACCTGCGCGGCTTTTGAGGGTATTATAAAATTTTTATTGATGACTCAGCATCAAGCCGTGCTTGGCGGGAAACGTTCATGAAGCAGATAAAGCTCATCATCTGGGACCTTGACGAGACGTTCTGGAAAGGCACGCTTTCGGAAGGACCCATAACCTACGAGCAGAAGCATCACGATGTTGTGGTGGAACTGACGCGCCGGGGTATTGCAAACTCGATCTGCTCGAAAAACACCTTTGACGACGCCCGGGCCTGCCTTGCAGAACACGGCGCTTGGGAGTGGTTTGTCTTCCCCCGCATCGACTGGCAACCCAAGGGGCAGATGATAGCCTCTATCATCGAGGATATGCAGCTGCGGCCCGAAAACGTGCTCTTCATCGACGACAATCACTTAAACCTTGAAGAGGCCCGATTCTTCTGCCTCGACCTGCAGACCGCCAGGCCTGAAATCATCGACAAACTGCTCTCTCTTGATGCCTGCAAAGGCAAGGACGATGCCAAGCTCTCCCGCCTGAATCAGTATAAACTGCTTGAACAGAAAGCTGTCGACCAGAAAACCGCCTCGGGCAGCAATGAGAACTTTCTGCGCAGCTGCGCTATTGTCGCCAACGTGGGCCATGACTGCACAGCGCACCGCGACCGCATTTTAGAACTCATCAACCGCACCAACCAGCTCAACTACACCAGGCGCCGGCTCACTGATGCGGAAATCGACGGGCTGCTTGCCGACACCACGCTTGATGCAGGCTATGTGCATGTCTCGGACCGCTACGGCGACTACGGGGTGTGCGGGTTTTACGCCAAAAGGGGCCCAGGGCTCGAGCATTTCCTTTTTTCCTGCCGGATACTGAACATGGGGGTGGAGAACTGGCTCTATCAAAAGCTGGGGTGTCCGCAGCTCGAGATTGCCGGCGAGGCAGTGACGCCGCTTGACCCTGGAATGGCCATCGACTGGATTGCCGAGACGAACGGGGATGCTTCAGCACAGGCCGAGGCTGCAGCGCCAGCCTCCGGCGTGAGCATCATTGTCAAGGGCGGATGCGATCTTGAGCAGATACAATCCTACCTTCTCAAAGGTACCCGCTTTACTGCCGAGGTCGATTATGTATCAGCTGCCGGCTATCGCATCACCAACTCCCACTCGGAAATTCTGAAACGCTGCACCAGCGAAACGCTTGCAACCTACGGCCATGTCATTGAACGGATTCATTTTTTTGATCCCACGGCATTCACCACCCGTTTTTTTGATTCCAGCTATGGCGTCCATATATACAGCGTGCTTGACGACTACACCCGCGGACTCTACCGCTACCGCGATACTGATTTCGTGGTGCCCTTTGGCGATCTGACTTCAGATTTGACCGACAGCTCTCAGTGGCAGTGGCATGAAACCCGCAGCGGCAAGCATCATCTGGACAGGCCTTTTCTTGAATGGTTCAGGGCCAATTTTAAATTCCTTGGCTCCCTGCCGCCCGATGCCTTTCAAGAAAATATCACCTGGCTGTGCAGCCGGTTGCCCCATGACAGGCTCCTCATCATTTTAAACGGCTCTGAAGTTGAGTATCAACGCAATCCGCAGGGCCGCAGGTGGGAGCGCCATCGGCAGATGAATGAAGCCCTTGAGCAGGTCGCACAGGATTTTTCAAATGTGGTTATCTGCGATGTGCGGGCCTTTATGAAAACCCCGCAGGACCACTCCCACAATATCAGGCATTATACGCGGCAGGGCTATTTCCGGATTGCAGGAGAGATTAATCGCATTATTGTTGAGCGCTGCCATGTGCAGCCCAGCCTCTTCGAGCGGCTTTTGCTGCTGCTGAAATTTGTGCCCAATATGAGCTTCAAGCATATACTGCGCAAGCTCCTGCCTGCGGTCGCCGGCATGCTTGCCCATGATAAGCTTTGTGCACTTACCTTGATGATCGCCGACCTTTAAGGAGAAAAGCGCCATGAAAAACCCCGTTGCCGGAGGTTCAGCCCTTCTCAGCAGCCAGGGTCTTCAGCAGGTTGAGGCTTGCGTTGCGGATATGTTCTGCGGTGAGGCTCTCTGCCTTTTCACCGTCGCGCTCCCGGATGGCCTGCAGCACCGCCTTGTGCTCGGCAAGGGCCTGCTCGGCGCGGCCCGGGGCGGCAATGGACTGGCTGCGGGCGCACTGGATGTAGTGATGGAAGGTGTGCAGCATGTACTGCAGGGGCCTGCTTTTTGATGCCCGGTACAGTATCTGGTGAAAGTTCGAGTCAAGGCTCATGAGCCGGCTGATATCACCCCTTGTCGTATAGAACTCTTCGAGGTCGATGGCCTCCTGCAGCTCCTGCAGCTCATCTTGGCTGATGTTTTCGGCGGCCCAGCGCGCTGCAAGGCCTTCGATCATCATGCGGATGGCGTAGATATCCTGAATATCTTTCTGCGAGATGCCGGTAACAAGCGCGCACTTGTTGGGAATGAGCTGCACCAAACCCTCACGCTCAAGCTGGGTGAGGGCCTCGCGGATGGGCGTTCGGCTCACGCCCAGCTCGCCTGCCAGCCGCGATTCGGTGAGGCTCTCCCCGGGCCGGTACTTGCCGTTCAGAATGGCTTCTTCGATAACGGCAAACACGCGGCGCCTCAAGCCCGCGGTGTCGTTGTCAGCCGGTTTGGTGAATGTTGGGTCCTGCATAAATTACTAGCCTGCAAGCTTGCAAGCCGGCCAGCCTGCAAGCAAAATGTTTACTTCATCTTCGCTAT
>CAYNVA010000404.1:0-7912 GCA_964400575.1 uncultured Thermodesulfobacteriota bacterium
GGCGCCTGCGAATAGTCTCGCCGTCGCGGCTGATGCGGGAATCGATAACCTTGTCTTCGAGATTGGTGCAGTACGGACACTTCATAACCCCTCTCCCTGTGGTTGAAATCTGGTTATGGTTATAGCGGCCTCCTGAAGAAGGCCCTGCGTCAGATCATCGGCATAGCCCTCTTCATAGACGATGGTGGTGATGCCGGCATTGATAAGCATTTTCAGGCAGATGCTGCAGGGCAGCGTGGTGCAGAACAGCATGGCGCCCTGAATACTGATGCCGTGGGCGGCAGACTGGATTATGGCATTCTGTTCGGCATGCAGGCCGCGGCACAGCTCATGGCGCTGGCCGGATGGCACATTATTTTTTTCCCTCAGGCAGCCGATCACGCCGCAGTGCTCAAGGCCCGTCGGAGCACCGTTATAGCCGGTGGCAAGAATCCGTTTATCCTTCACCAGCACCGCACCGACGCGGCGCCGCGTGCAGGTCGAGCGCTTTGAAACCAGGTGGGCGATTTCCATGAAATACTCCTGCCAGTCGGGCCGTCTGGGGCATGTCGTCATAGTGCGTGGATTCCTGCATACAAGTATCAGTGAATAACTGCCCTGTTTTCCTAGGAGCGTATTTGAAAAGACCTGACCGTCCCCTTGAGTACAAACCCCACACAAGAGGAAGGTGAAAAAATTCCCCCTTTAGCAAAGGGGGTTAGGGGGATTTGTCAGGCTGCAAAAAATCCCCCTGTATCCCCCTTTTTCAAAGGGGGATGAAACAGGCTTGTTTATTCGTATCAAATTAATATGGCGCCCCCTGTTTGGGGAACGCTGCACTGCATGAAACGAAAGGCCTCCTATCATAGTGCAACGACGGGATTCTTCCCGCCGCGGCAGGCAAAAATGTCGGAAGGAAAATATTATTTGAAATTTTCTTTTTCAAATGCGGCGATCATATCAAGACGCCGCTGATGCCGTCCGCCTTCAAATGGTGTTTCCAGCCAGATGCGGGCCATCTGGCAAGCCTGCTCTATGCCAACCGGCTCACCCATCACCAGCACATTGGCATCATTGTGCAAACGGCACATTTTTGCCGTTTCCCCGTCATGGCACAGCGCAGCCCTGATCCCCCGGAACTTGTTTGCCGTCATCGACATGCCGATGCCTGAGCCGCAGATGAGCATGCCACGGTCGCAGGCGCCGTTTGCCACGGCGCGCGCAACCTTTGCGGCAAATTCCGGGTAATCAGCAGGCCCGTCCGTAAACGGGCCTGCGTCCTCAACGGTCAGGCCAAGCCCCCGCACGAATTCTTTAAGCGCCGCCTTCATGGCAAGGCCGCGATGATCAGAGCCGATGATAACCGTGCTGGTCATAGCCTCTTATCCTTCAAACTTCCTGAAAACAAGAGTTGCATTGGTGCCGCCGAACCCGAACGAATTGCTCATGGCGACCCTGATGGACTTTTCACGGGCCACATTGGGTACATAGTCAAGGTCGCACCCGGGATCAGGATTTTCATAGTTAATGGTCGGGGGCAGTATCCCGTGCTGCAGTGCAAGCACGCTAAAAATTGCTTCAACACCGCCCGACGCGCCCAGCATATGCCCGGTCATGGACTTGGTGGAGCTGATGGCAACCTTCATTGCATAGTCCTTCAAAACCGTCTTCATGGCCTGTGTCTCGGCCTGATCATTGGCCGGGGTTGAAGTGCCGTGAGCATTTATGTAATCAAGCTGATCATAGGTGAGACCGGCATCCTTAAGCGAAAGATTCATGCAGCGGGCCGCGCCTTCGCCGCCCGGAGAAGGGGCTGTGATATGATAGGCGTCCGCATTGCAGCCAAAACCGAGAATCTCGGCGCGTATCGGAGCGCCGCGCTTCTTTGCATGCTCGAGCTCCTCAATCAAAAGAATGCCTGCGCCCTCTGCGATGACAAAACCGTCTCGATCGCGCTCAAAGGGTCGGCTTGCCTTTGTGGGTTCATCATTGTGCGAGGCAGACAGAGCTTTCATGGAGCTGAACCCGCCAACGGCAAGGGGCGTAATGGTAGACTCAACACCGCCTGCGATCATGGCGTCGGCATCGCCGCGCTGGATAATCTTGAAAGCTTCACCGATGGAATGGTTGCCGGTTGCGCATGCCGTCACCATGCTGCTGTTGGGCCCCTTGCATCCGAAATACATGGAAATCTGGCCGGGCGCGAGATTGATGATCAGCATGGGCACGAAAAACGGTGAAATCTTTTTAGGCCCGCCCTTAAGATATATCTCGTGGTATTTTTCAATTGTTGCAAGGCCGCCAAGCCCCGAGCCGACCAGAACGCCCACGCGCTCGGCATTTTCATCGGTAATTTCAAGCCCCGAGTTCTTCACCGCCATCTTGCCTGCGGCAAGGGCATAGTGAAGAAAGGTGTCCATCTTTTTAATCTCTTTTTTGTCCTCGATATAGTCCTCGGGATTAAAATTCTTCACCTCCCCGGCTATCTTTGCCGGAAAGTCTGTCGTGTCGAAGCGGGTAATAAGGCCGATGCCGGAGCGGCCGTTTTTGACTGCGTCCCAGTTCTCGTCAACGCCGATCCCCAGCGGCGAGACAATGCCAAGACCGGTTACAACTACTCTTTTATTTTCCAACGCTTGTAACCCCCTATACGTAAAGTTGTGAGAGCCCTCCAGGCACAGCCGGGAAGGCTCTCATTTATAGAAGCATGCGCCTGGTACCAGCGGCTGTCGAGAAGCCGTGGTTAATTCTTATGAGCTTTGATATAGTCGATGGCGTCCTTAACAGTCTGAATCTTTTCAGCCGCTTCATCGGGAATCTCCTGACCGAACTTCTCTTCAAACACCATGATGAGCTCGACCAGATCAAGCGAGTCGGCACCCAGATCATCAACAAATGACGCCTCGGGAACAACTTCCTCTGCGCTTACTGAAAGCTGCTCGACGATGATTTCCTTGACCAGTTCTTCTACAGATTTATCTGCCATGTTACTAACCTCCTTATGTTCCTGTTTACTGTTGTTGTTTGCCTCTGTTTTTTTAAGCTACATGTATAGTCCGCCGTTGATGTGCACAACCTGACCGGTAATGTACCCCGCCAGATCGCTTGCCAGAAAGCATACCAGTTGGGCCACGTCCTCGGGAAGCCCGAGTCTCCTGGCCGGAATCTGGCTGATCATGGCTTCGCGCTCCTTGTCGGGAATCGCATCAGTCATGGCGGTTTTGATAAAACCCGGCGCTACGGCATTGACCGTGATCCCGCAATGGCCGTATTCGCGGGCTATGGCCTTGGTGAATCCCATGACCGCAGCCTTGGATGCCGAGTAGTTGGCCTGCCCGGCATTGCCCATGGCGCCGGTCACCGATGATATATTAACAATGCGTCCGTACTTGGCCTTAAACATGGGCCGTATGGCCGCCTTGGTGCAATTAAATGTACCCTTGAGATTCACGGCTATCACCTGGTCCCACTGTTCCTCCTTCATGCGAAGAAGCACGGTGTCGCGGGTGATGCCTGCATTGTTTACCAGGATATCGATTTTACCGTATGCATCGATACATGCCTTGATCATTGCTTCGCAGTCGGCGGATTCAACCACATTTACCTTCACCGCCACAGCCTTACGCCCCAGCTTTTCAACCTCTGCCATAACTTCCTGCAGGCTCTGTTCATTGACATCGGCCACCACCATGTCAGCTCCGCGCTGCGCCAGCGCAAGTGCTATGGTGCGTCCGATGCCCTGGGCAGCTCCGGTCACTATTGCCGCTTTACCTGTTAAATCCATCAGGCTTTCCTTTTTATACCAAATGTTGCGCTAGTGCAAACACTTTATCAGTCTATCTTGTGTCCGGCCGCTTCCTTGATAAGGTACTGGCCGATCACGCTGCGCTGAATCTGATTGGTGCCCTCATATATCTGCAGGATCTTGGCGTCGCGCATCATCTTCTCAACCGGATACTCCCGCATGTAGCCATAGCCGCCGAATATCTGAACGGCATCGGTTGTGACGCGCATGCATACATCGGACGCATACAGCTTTGCCATGGATGAATATTTGGACATGTCTTTGGCGCCTGCATCACAGTAGCGCGATGCCTGGTACATAAGAGCGCGGGCGGCTTCAATCTCGGTTGCCATATTGGCCAGCATATGCTGCACAGCCTGATGGGAGATGATGGACTTGCCGAAGGTGACGCGCTCATAGGCATACTTGATCGACTCATTGAGCGCCCCGGTCGCCAGGCCGACGGCCTGCGCTGCAATGCCGGTGCGGGTCTGGTCAAAAGTCTTCATGGCGACCATGAAGCCCATGCCTTCCTTGCCGAGCATCATGTCCTTGGCTACCTTGCAGTCTTCAAACACAAGCTCTCGTGTTGCCGATGCCCGTATTCCAAGCTTCTTTTCCTTCTTGCCGAAGGTGAAGCCGGGCTGACCCTTTTCAAGAATAAAGGCGCTTGCGCCGCGGGGACCCTTTGAGGGGTCGGTCTTGACAACAACCGAGTAGGTCTCGGCCTCGCCGCCATTGGTGATCCACTGCTTTACGCCGTTAAGAATAAAGTAATCGCCGTCCCTCTTTGCCGTCGTACGGATGCTGGCAGCGTCGCTGCCAGCGGCCGACTCGGTAAGGCCGAAGGCGGCAATTTTCCTGCCAGCTGCGATATCAGGCAGGTATTTCAGCTTCTGCTCATGGCTGCCGAAAAGCAGAATCGGATAGGCGCCAAGACCGCTTGCTGCGAAACTCACCGAAATGCCGATACAGTACTTGCTGAGCTCTTCAACAACCAGGTTGTTGTCAAAGTTGCCGAGCCCCATGCCGCCGTACTCTTCAGGGATATAAATGCCGAACAGGCCGGCTTCCGCCAGCACCTTCAGCACGTCCCATGGAAACTCTTCCTTCTCATCAAGTTCGGCCCGCACGGGGATGATCTTTTCCCGGGCAATTTTCCGAGCCAGTGCAACCATCTGAATTTGCATTTCATTTAAACCATAATCCAACATAATCTTTCACCTTTCTGCTTTTTATTACCAACGAATGAGAGCTGCGCCCCAGGTCAATCCTGCTCCGAATGCATCAAGAAGAATAATATCATTTTTCTTGATGCGATGTTGCCGGTTTGCCTCATCAAGGGCTATCGGGATCGATGCCGATGAGGTATTGCCGTAGCGTTCAATATTTAAAAAAACTTTTTCCGCATGCAGGTTCAGCCTCTTGGCTATGGCATCGATGATGCGGAAGTTTGCCTGATGCGAAATAAGAAGGTCTATATCATCACCGGTGAGATTGTTTTTCTCAAGGGCGGTGAGTGCTGCCTCTTCAAGGGACTTAACCGCTACTTTAAAGACCTTGTTCCCGTCCATCTTTATAAAATGCTGGCGCGCGTCTATCGAATCGTGCGAAGCAGGGGTCCGCGATCCGCCGCCGGGAATCAGAAGATAGTCTGTATAGGCCCCGTCGGCGTACAGGTGCGTTGATAATATGCCGCGCTCACCCTTCTCTGCCGCAAGCACGACTGCCCCTGCGCCGTCACCGAAAAGCACGCAGGTCGTCCGGTCCTGATAATCGGTGAACTTTGAAAGCGTTTCAGCACCGATAACCAGAATTTTTTTATGCATGCCCGACCGGATAAAAGAATCGCCGACGGTCAGCGCGTAGAGAAAACCCGTGCAGCCTGCCGACACGTCGAATGCCGAAGCCCGCGAGGCCTTGAGCCGGTGCTGCACGAAGCAGGCAACCGACGGCATAGGCATATCAGGGGAAATGGTCCCGACAATTATCATATCGAGTTCTTCGGGAGCCGTACCCGCCATTTCAAGGGCGCTCAGCGCAGCCCGGTAGCCAAACGTGGAGCTGCATTCGCCGTCTGTGGCTATGTGCCGCTGCCTGATGCCCGTGCGGCTGATAATCCACTCCTCGCTGGTATCAACAAGCTTCTCAAAATCCTTGTTGGTGAGCACCTTGCCCGGTACGCTTGAGCCCGTGCCGATAATCCGTGATCTGAACATTGTGACGGCTGCCAAGTTGAATAAATGTTTGCGTCGTTATTCAGCGGCGACGGAAATGACTTCTTTACCATTGTAATACCCGCACTTAGCGCAGGCATAATGAGGCCGCTTAGGCTCCTTACACTGCGGGCAGGCCGCAACATTGACCGGTGTGAGGGCATGATGCGACCGGCGGGAATCACGCCGTGACTTGGATGTCTTTTTTTTCGGTTGTGCCATTGTTCACTGTCCCTTTTATGATAATTATAAATAGAATATAAATTTACTTTTTTAGTTTTTTTAACACGCTGAATGGAGATAAAGTTTCACTTCTTAAGCTCTCCGCGCAGGAACATACCTGCTCGTTGAGGTTCGTGCCGCATTGTCCGCAAAGGCCTTTGCAGGAATCCTTACAACGGGGATACTGCGGCACATTTAGATAAATCTGCTCCGCTAGTAATGGCCGCAGATTAACCGTTTCGCCTTCTTTATTATAATACATCACCTCTATCTCTTCGGCGCACAGTTCCTTCTCTTCCACCTGTGATTCTTTGGATTTGGCCCAGAAGATATAGCGGAACCGGACTTCCAGTGGCCAGGCAAATTCCTTCAGACACCGAACACAGGCAAGTTCAAGGGTCATGCTGCATGAGCCCTCCATTATGACCTGCGTTCCCAGACGATGAAACTGCACCTCAAGCTCAATCGGTGAAGCAATACGAAACAAGCCGTCGGTGTCTGCCGGAATTCCCTCAAGCGCTACAGCATCCCACTGCGTAGCCAGCCGAAAGCCGTCATGAGGTATATCGTCGATACGTACAGAATAAAAAGCACTCATTTATAAAAAATTTAGGAGTGTGTTTTTACTAATATTGCGCCTGTTTGTCAATGCAAATTTTCGCATTTCAGGAAATATTAAAAATAAAAAATATAAAAGCTTGCACTTAATACAAAAAATACAATAAAACGCTATACAAAAGTCATCCCTCGCCCTTCATGCAGAGCGAGGGATTAGCATGCATATAAATATTTATATTTGTTAACAGTCAAGAACTTCCTGCTTGTGGGCGGCGAAGTTAAGATGGATGATTTTTTTTGGTACCACTTTAATGAGAGCATAGCTTGGGTCAGAAGGGCCCTGCTTCCAGAAAGCGGTCCATTTTTCTTTCCACTTTTCGGCCCTGATCGTATCTGAAGTCACGACTTCAGCTTCCCCTATGGCATTGATGCTGCTATGGTCGGACGGACGGTACACAAAGACGCTTGCCTTGCCATTCTTCCTCACCTCGGCCACCTTGTTGGAGCCGATGCCCGTAGCGAACCAGAAAACCAGGTCGTCTCCGAGCGGCATATTTTCCATCATGCGTCCCTTGGGGCAACCATTTTCATCAATGGTTATGAGATTTGAGTATTCATAGGTTTTAAAAAACTGCTGAATTTTATGTTTGAGTTCATCCTGAGACATACGCATCCTCCTGTTCATTAACCGGGTTGAGGTTATAAAAAAAATAATGTATACCACATAATGCCCGCATCGGGCAAGCCGTTAACGGAATTACACCATCACAGGCTGCTACCTGCCAATCCGTGCAAGCATCCGCACCTGGCGCATCAGATCCTCAAACTGCTCGGGATAGAGCGACTGCGGGCCGTCTGAAAGAGCATGCGTTGGGTTATGGTGCACCTCCACCATAAGCCCGTCAGCGCCAACAGCAATGGCGGCCCGCGACAGCGGTATTACCTGATCGCGGCGGCCGGCAGCATGACTTGGATCGGCTATAATGGGCAGATGGCTCAAGAGTTTCACCGCAGGTATGGCGCTCAGGTCAAGCGTGTTGCGCGAGTGATCCGCAAACGTGCGCACACCCCGCTCACACAGGATGATGCGGTGGTTGCCCTGGCACATGATATGCTCGGCGGCCATGAGAAACTCGTCGATCGTAGCAGACAT
>CAYNVA010000405.1:0-6736 GCA_964400575.1 uncultured Thermodesulfobacteriota bacterium
GTGGCCGAAAACATGCTTGATGGCAAGCGTCTCACTGCGGTCATTCAGAAGCGTAGCCGTGCCATGGGCATTGATATAGCCCACGGCCGAGGCATCCAGGCCCGCATCCTCAAGAGCACGATGCATGGCGATATCGCCGCCCTTGCCGTCGGGCGGCGTGTCAGTCAGGCGGTACGAATTTGATGACGACCCGTAACCCGCAAGTTCGCCGTAAATGCGCGCCCCGCGCCTGCGCGCATGATCGAGCTCTTCGAGCACCAGGAGGCCCGCGCCCTCGCCGATCACAAAGCCATCGCGGTCGCGGTCAAACGGCCTGCTGGCCCGCTGCGGCTCGTCATTGCGCGTAGAAAGCGTACCCAGCAGATGAAATCCAGCAGCGGAAAATTCGCTGATCATAGCGCAGTGCCCACCGGCAATCACCACATCGCAGTCGTCGTTTTCGATCATGCGCTTGGCCTTGCCAATGGCGTGCCCGCTTGATGAGCAGGCGGTATGGGACGTATCAGCTGGACCCTGCATGCCGCAGGTAATGGCAAGCAGCTTGGTGGCGATATCGGCCCTGCGTTTGAATGACCAGAGTTTCCCGAGCAGCGATGAGTGCTCCAGGCATTCGACAAAAAGCGGCAGGCCCCCGGCAAGAGCACGCAAAACAAGGGGTTGGTCATACAGCTTGTTGATGGTATGGAAAAGCTGCGTTTCCTCATCAGCCCCCAGAGAGATGCCGACCCTGAGCGGGTTCTCGCAGCCCATGTCAAGCCCCGCATCCTGCAGCGCCTCGCGTGCCGCCGAGAGGCAGAAAAACGCACTGCGGCCCGGCAGATTGCGCATGTCCTGCGGTATCGCCGAGTCATCGCACGTAAAACCCTTGACCTCACCGGCAATGCGCACCGGCAGTGTTGATGCATCAAAAAGAGTAACCGGCCCGATGCCTGAACGACCGCTCACCACAGCCTCCCAGGTTGCCTGCAGGCTGTTGCCCAGTGGGGTTATTGCCCCCATGCCGGTAATGACGATTCTTTTTTTCATACAGCAGCTTGTAGTGTGTGTTAAAGAACCGGCTTGCACCAGTAAGCACAGAGCATGAAA
Organism: uncultured Thermodesulfobacteriota bacterium; assembly: GCA_964400575.1. Taxonomy (GTDB): domain Bacteria; phylum Desulfobacterota; class WTBG01; order CAIYCZ01; family CAIRTM01; genus CAIWCT01. The sequence continues at coordinate 1,087 of CAYNVA010000405.1, forward strand.
AAGTGGGGCCAGCCGCCTTGCGAGAGGCCTCTACGGGCCTATCCCATTAGGGGTTTGGCTGAGAGCATTTCAGGCCCTACGAACAAAAGACGATCCATGAAAACCAGCCTCTACCAGTAAGCACGGTGCCTGAAAAAGCGATGCCAGGCACCTAATGGGATAGGCTATAAGATGAAAATCAATTAAAACGCAGGGTACCGGTCTGATTCTTTTTCGAAGCCGCGCATTGCGCGGGGCGTATCCCGGCAAACAAAATTTTACAAAGCTATGACAACTGCCGTTGCATGCGTGCTGCAATGAGACAGCGAAACGGCAAACCGGCTGATGCCCGCTTGCTGCATCGCTCCCAGCAGTGAGCCCCTAGCCGCTATGGAGGGCTCACCCGAGGCGCGGCGCGCAACCTCTATGTCGGTCCATTCCAGCCCCTGCAGCCAGCCCCTTCCCACGGCCTTCATCACGCTTTCCTTTACTGAAAACCGGGCGGCATAGTGCTCGTATTTATGCCGCTTACTCTCGCAGTAGGTAATCTCCTGCGGGGTGAACACCGTAGACCCGAACTCGGGATGCCGGTCCATGAGCTCACGGATGCGCCCCACCTCGGTAATGTCTGTTCCTACGAGCATGGCTATGCCGGCTGTACCGCTCTTACTTGGCAGCCAGCTGCTCCTTGACCATTTTTACAAAAGTCTGCACCGTAAAAAGCGTGGGGATATCGTCAAGACGGAACCCTGCTTTGATCTTCTCAGGCTTCACCTCTGACATGTGCTCGCGCAGCAGCTTCGCGCCAAGCTCGGTGACGGCGCCGTCCACCAGCACATCGGATTCCTTCACGCCTTCAGCAGCCAGAACATCCAGCTGGATGGCGCCGCGGGGGATTTTGATGCCGAAGGTCTTCTCAAGGCGGAAGACGATATCAAGCAGGTCAAGGGACTCGGCCCCCAGATCGTCAAACAGAGCCGACTCGGCCTGAACCTCTTCCTCATCAACACCCAGAGCGTCAACGATTGCCTCTTTCACCTTTTCAAAAATTTCCTTTTCTTCCATCTCAAGCTCCTTTCCGGTTTTCACTGCTTTTATGACATAAATAAAACTGCGACGCCGCTCAGGTGCGGCGTATCACCCTCTAAAACCGCCGTCGACATTAAAAATCTGGCCGGTGATGTAGGCGGCGTCATCGGATGCGAGAAAGGCGACCATGCGGGCCACATCCTCTGCCCTGCCCAGACGCTTGAGCGGAATATGCTCCATCACCAGATCCTTTGCCCGGCGCATCACCTCGGCGCTCATCTCAGTCTCAATGACTCCGGGCGCCACGGCATTGACCGTCACCTTTTTGGGCGCGAGCTCTACTGCTGCAGCGCGCGTGAAGGCGTTCACTGCCCCTTTGGAGGCGGCATAGTTTGCATGGCCGCGGCCGGGGGTCTGGCCCGCAATTGAAGAAATATTGACGATTCGGCCGCTTTTCTGAAACATCATCTGCTGAGCAACGGCCTTGGTGCAGTGAAACGCGCCGTACAGGTTAATCTCAATCACATCGCGCCACTGCTCAGGCGTCATCATGAGGATCAGCGCGTCACGGTTCACGCCCGCATTGTTGACAAGGATGTCCAGACGGCTGTATTTTTCTATCACATGCTGAGCCATCTTCTCTATGGCTTCAAAGTCGCGCACGTCGGCTTGATATGCCTCGGCCGCCCCGCCCATACCCTTAATTTCATTCACCAGCGCCTCGGACTTCTCAGGGGCCGCAACATCAACGCATACTATAATGGCCCCTTCTTCGGCCAGTGCAAGGGCGATGGCTCTGCCGATGCCGCGGGCAGCTCCCGTCACGATAGCAACCCGGTCCTTTAATTTCATGCCTGTGTTTCCTTTCCGGTTTTATATCTTTTTAAAAACAAGAGCTGTCGTCTGGCCGCCGATGCCCTGGTTGATATTGAGGGCCACATCGACCTGGAGCTTCTGCGCCGTGCCCGCAACGACGGTGAGGCCGCAGTCGGCATCCGGGTTGTCGCAATTGATGGTCGGCGGCACCATGCCGCTGCGCATGGCCATGATCGAGTAGATTGATTCGGCAGCGCCCGCGCCTGAACCCATGTGGCCGGTCATTGATTTTGTGGCGCTGACGGGTAGTGCGGCTATGTCGTCCTGAAACACGGTGCGCAGCCCGAGCGCCTCAGCCCGATCGCTGTCGGGCGTGCCGGTGCCGTCGGCGCAGATCCAGTCGATTTCGGCGGGGGCAATGCCTGCTTCACGCAGCGCCCGCGATACGGCATTGACAATACCTTTACCTGAAGGATCCGGTTTATACATATGATAGGCGCTCGAGGCATTACCATAGCCGGCAATTTCGGCATAGATGGTCGCCCCGCGCCGGCGCGCATGCTCCAGTTCCTCGACGATAACAAAACCGGCGCCCTCGCCGGCAATCATACCGCTGCGGTCCCGGTCAAAGGGGCGGCTGGCGCGGGCCGGGTCATCCTGTTTTGAGAGCAGGCCGAAGGAATCAAGGCTGAAGATGGTATTGGGGGTGAGAAGGCTGTCATAGCCGCCGGCGATGATCACGTCGGCAAGGCCGCGCCTGACAGCACGGAAGGCATCGCCGATGGCCTGCGAACCGCCCGTATAGGAAGACACGATATTGTCATTCTCGCCTTGGATATTGTACTCAAGGGAAATATAATAAAAGGCATTGTTGGGAAGCGCTTTCAGAAGAAAAAGCGGATAGCTTATGGGGACGCCGATTTCGCCGAACAGCGAGGAATCGAAAGTCTGTTTTTCCTCATTCCAGGCTTTGAGAATCGGCTCATTCAGGTCTTCGAAGCCGGGGCCGTCGTCATACCCGCCGCCGCCTGAGCCGATAATGCCGCCCAACCGATCGGGCGGCACCTGCCCTTTCTGAAGCCCCGAATCCTCAAAGGCAAGCCTGGCAGCAGCAAGCGCCAGATGCACATTGCGAAACGTAAGCCTGACAGTCCTGCGGTCGGCAATGAACTGTTTCGGGTTGAAGTTCTTTACTTCAGCCACCAGTTTCACCGGCAGATGCTCGGGCGGGATGATGGTGCAAGCACCGATGCCGGATACGCCCGTGATGAGGCTGGTCCAGTTATCCTGTGTGCCTATGCCCACGGGGGAAACAACGCCCATGCCTGTAATGACTGCCCGTTTATCCATAGCTGTCTGTCTTCCCTGTGATGATGCAGTGCACTAACTCAGCAGCTCCTGCAGGGCCGTAGTGTCGGGTCTCTGGCTACACGTGTCGAGGCGGTACCGGAGAATTCGCAAACACGTTTCATCACCTTGAACGATATCCTGCTGCGGGGATTCTGCGTTTTGATGTCGCCGCCAGTCTGTGTGGGAGGGGGGGAAGCCTGGAGAACCTTAGGAAAACTGCACTGCCTGTGCCCTGCGCCCCTACATCTGCCCGTAAAAAGCCGCCACATAAAAATCATATCAAGTCCGACTGCAGCAACCCGGCAATTTATGCAAACTTTTTAACGAGCACCGATGCGTTCTGGCCGCCAAAAGCGAAGGAATTGGAAAGAATGGTCTCCACTTTCTTCAAGCGGGACTCATTGGGCACATAGTCAAGATCGCAAGCCGGATCAGGGTTTTCATAGTTGATGGTAGGCGGAATCACCTGACTGTTGATTGTCAGCACGCTCATGGCAAGTTCGATGGCTGCCGCGCTTGCCACCATATGCCCCAGCATCGACTTGTTGGAGCTAACGGGTATACTGTATGCCCGTTCTCCGAACACGTTCTTGATGGCCTCTGTCTCGGACTTGTCGTTAAGATAGGTTGAGGTACCGTGGGCATTTATATAGTCCACCGCGTCAGGCGAACAGTTGCCATCTGCAAGAGCTGCCTTGAGGCACAGGTCGGCTCCCCGGCCGTCTTCAGGGGGTGCGGTGAGGCTGCCGGCATTTGCGGATGACCCATAGCCTGCAAGCTCTGCCAGGATGGGGGCGCCGCGTTTGCGCGCATGCTCAAGGTCTTCAAGAATCAGTACGGCCGATCCCTCGCCCAGCACGAAACCGTCCCTTTTGAGATCAAATGGACAGGAGGCTTTTTCGGGGTTATCGTTGTTTTTGGACAAAGCCCGCAGCCGGTGAAATCCGCCCACGGACCAATCGCCGATCATGGAGTCGCAGCCGCCGGTGATAACCACATCGGCGTCTCCGTCCTGAATCATGCGAAGAGCCCTGCCCATGGCCTGTGCTGAAGATGCACATGCGCCCGAGGAGGTGCTCACCGGGCCTTGAATATTGAACAGAATTGACAGAATGTTTGCTGCTGTAGCGGCGCTGCGCCGCACAGGCCAGATATTGCCCAGCTGTTTTGCGGTCGCAAGATGAGCAAAAGGCTGGTGCAGACTGGTTGCGTCCTGCTGCCGCTCAAGGTGGTGCTTTATGGTCCGGGCATCAAAAAGCTTGTCAAACATCTGCAGGTTTAACGTCTCTTCGTTGGCACCCAGAGCAATGCCCACCGATGCGGTGTCCATATGATCGAGGTTAATGCCTGCATTGCACAGCGCTTCGCGCGTTGCCTGAATGCAGAAGCTGGTGCTCCGGCCAAGGAATGGCCTGAGATCTTCCGGCACTGCAGCATTGAAGTCGAAATTCTTAACCTCGGCACCGATCTTTACAGGGTATGTTGATGCGTCGAAAATGGTGATGGGAGCTATGCCCGATGTGCCCTTGATGAGATTTGACCAGGTGTCTTCAAGAGTATTGCCGATCGGGGTCACCGAACCTATGCCGGTAATAACAACGCGTTTGCGCTCTTGCTTTTTTTTATCCCAGTCTCTATCGTAGAAGTACGCGGCAGTCATTTTTTTGTGCCTATCATCGTTTGTTTGTTCTATAAAGTTAGCAATGACCGTGCCACAAGAAAAAACTAATGCTTTCCGCGAAAATATCGATAAAAAAACAATATAAATCAAATAGTTAGAGCTTCTATTTATTTAAGGGGGAATTTCCATCTTTCGACCCATGTTTTTTTAATGGCTGAATAGAACCAGCTTTTTTCTTTTAATTTTTCCCAATTGGCTCTATTCGACCAATCGCTAAATTAATAATAAATTGATATAAAAGATGAAATCAATACTTCAAATATTATTTTTAATTATATTTTTTTTATTTTTATATGCAGGCATCATGTCAGGGCTCTGCCTGTTCGGAAAACTGCCAAAACAGGCTATTCAGCCCCATCTCACAAAGCTAACGGAACATGAAACAGCGCTCAGCGGAGAGCTGCGCAGCCATGTGGACATGCTTGCCACAAAGATCGGCGACCGCAATTATGTTTTTTATAAAAACCTTGAGCAAGCAGCCGCTTATATTGAACTAACCCTGTCCGGCATGGGATACGACGTAATTCGGCAGGGGTTTTCCGCAAACGGTAAACAATTCTCTAATATCATTGCTGAGCGCCGCGGCGTCAAACAGCCCGGCAAGGTCATCATCATCGGCGCTCATTATGACTGCGCCCTGGGATCGCAGGGCGCCGACGACAATGGCTCAGGCGTAGCAGCCCTGCTTGCTCTGGCGCGGGCCTTCGCAGCTAAAAATCCCGGCTGCACCGTGCGCTTTGCATTCTTCCCCAATGAAGAGCCGCCGTTTTTCTGGACACGCGACATGGGAAGCTA
>CAYNVA010000406.1:0-7172 GCA_964400575.1 uncultured Thermodesulfobacteriota bacterium
GACAGGGCCAGCAGGGCGGCCGGCAGCACCTTCTGCGGGTCTGCTTGCGGCGGGGAGACCAAAAAAAACATGCCGGCAATGGCTGAAAAAGAGAGGGCGACTGCAAGAGCCGACCGTGCTTTCATGGCTTCCTTTCTACGGCTTTTGCAGTGCAGACAAAAGCTTTAGAACAATTCTCTTGCGAGTTGTGGCGCCTGCATGAGAGGTTAAGGATGTGCCGAACAACTATGTATTAAAATTATTACCGTGATTTGTCAAGGGGATAGACACTCAGCCTTTTTATGACGGAAGTTTCTGAACATCAATGATTGAAAAACAATCGGTTGATGCGGTCCGCCGCGGAGGACCGTTGCGGACTGCACCTGCCCTTGGATCTATAGCCTCCAGCCTATAGTCTGTCTGTCATCGCAATAGCAGCAAAACACAAACAGTACTATGTTTAACAATATTTTTAATTTTGGAATAAGCGTCGTAGGAAGGAATCCGAAAATACAAAGGGCTATATAATAATTGTTATATGCTCACAAAAAATCCTTTTAAAAAATTTCATGAATGTGTATGATATGACCAACATATACACACGGGAGGCAGAAATGAGAACGAATGTAGTCATAGATGATAAACTGATGGCATCCGTCCTAAAAGTATCCGGTCTCACAACAAAAAAGGATGCCATAGAAGAAGGATTGAAACTGTTGCTGCAAGTTAAACGCCAGAAGGAAATTAAACGTTTTCGTGGCAAACTCAACTGGTCTGGCAATCTCGACGAGATGCGGCGGGACAAATGATTCTCGTTGATTCATCCGTATGGATAGACTACTTCAACGGGGATACAACAGCTCAGACGGACTGGCTCGATTCTTCGCTTGGTAATACACCCATCATCATAGGTGACCTTATCCTTACCGAAGTTCTTCAGGGATTTGAGAATGAAAAGGATTTCAGGATAGCCCGGGATCTTCTCCTGGGTATCCCGTTCATGCCGATGGGAGGTCAGGCATTAGCTTTAGAGAGCGCCATGAACTATAGATTTTTGAGGAGGAAAGGTGTTACCGTAAGGAAAACCATAGACATTATTATCGGAACTTTCTGCATCCACAACCAGCTGATATTGTTACACTCCGACAGGGATTTCGATCCGATGGTTAAGTTCTTAGGCCTGGAGATAATCGACACATAAACTGTCAATCCACCGAACCCGCGTTCTGCGGGCCGGTGATCTTCCCGTAAGTTGGCCGCACAAGTGGCGATTTTGATGATGACCCAAAGTTGCATGCAATAATAGGGTAGAGTAGAGAGCTGATAGCCACCTTGCATCCATGAAGTGATTGGTCATCAGGCAGTATGGCAACATCAGTAAAAAAGACAACTCTACCCTTTAAATACCGCCCCTGATAAGTTCACCTGCGTCCCGGAAATGCCTCTACAATAGAGAGACTTGAATTGCCTATCTATATTAGAAAAAATGAGCGGTGTTAGGCAACAAATCCTCTTGACACTATTGCCTAACAATATATAATTTTTAAAAGTTTGTTAGGCAAGGCGGTGAACAGGGTATGAGCTATTTAAAAAGCGTTTTAAAAGAAGAACAGCAGCGGCTTCTTTCGTTGTCGGAAAGATACCGTGATCAGCTTGGCGGTTTACCGCGGGGATGCGTATCCATAAAAAACAGAAAAGGCCTTCAATATCTGTACCTGGCCTCCCGCAAGAGCGGCAAAGTATGTTTTGAATATATGGGGCCGCTCTCTTCAGAACAGGCGCGGGATATTCTTAAAAAAATTGAGCAGAGAAATAAACTGAAAGAAAAACTGAAGCAGGTAAAAAAAGATCTGCGTGAACTTGACAAGGCCCTCAGTGGTATTCAACGAACATCCGCATAGCGGGTGTCTTGATTCCCCCTGAAAAGGCGGAATCAAAAACACGACGTGTTCGAGTTGCGATCTTCAGATTTTTTCTGAAGACAAAAAACTATAGGCTCCTTGCCTCAGTATTCAAAGAACTACAAAAGGCCGGGGTTTTGCAGCACCTTATTCTGGCGGGAAGCTGGTGCCAGTACTTTTATAGAATTTTCTTCAGCAACTCACCGGAAGTGCCACTTCTGAGAACCACTGATATTGATTTTCTTATCCCCAATCCTCCCGGCATACATACTGATGCTGATGTCCCGCACATACTTTCAGGTCTGGGCTTTGATGCCCATTTCGACTACAACACCGGGCTGATAAAATATGTTCATCCTGATCTTGAAATTCAGTTTCTCACCCCCGCGCTCGGGCGGGGTAAAGACACCCCTTATTCCATAAAAAAACTTCATCTCAATGCAGAGGGGCTGCGGTATCTGAATCTTTTGCAAAATTACAGTTTTATAATGCTGCATGCAGGCATCAGTATCCGGCTGCCCGAACCTGAAGCTTTCGTATTTCAAAAAATCCTGGCCAGCCGGGAGCGTAAAGATCAGGCAAAAAGAGAAAAAGATGTATCATCGGCTCAAATTATAGGCGAATTGTGTTTGCTTGATGCCAAAAGACGTCCTCGGCTGAAAAACATATTCATCAGTATGCCGGCTAGATGGCAGAAAAAAATCATCAACATTCTGAAAGATATTTCTCCTGATCTACACACCTTCCTGACTGAAAATTAACCACGCGCCTGCATGCTGCGGCCATTCGGGGTGTCCCGCGTAATAACCCCAAAAAGCCCCATATCGCTCCAACGTCTTTTGAAGGGGCGGACCTGCGTGTCTGCAAAAATAACCCAAATTAACGCTAATTCACGGTAGAACGCAACCCATACGCAACCAAATGCCCATGGTCGAGAGACTGTGGGCATTTTTTTGATCTCAAGAAATAAAATTTTGTTTTTGTCCTTATATGACAAAAGCAAAGGCTATACTTTAGTCAGAAGATAAAATCACAAGGAAAAACATGCACAACAAACCACGTTTCATAAAGGAGAATGCCATGAAAAACGAAAAGAACGACTACACCCATATAACCGTTATCCTTGACAGGACCGGCTCCATGGAGAGCATACGCGATGATATTATCGGCGGCTTCAACGCATTTCTGGACGAGCAGCAAAAACTGCCCGGAAAGGCCACTATGACCCTCGTGCAGTTTGACTCCCAGGACCCCTATGAGATTATCTGCCGCTTCGCCCTTGCTTCAGAAGTCCCCAAACTGGATCGAAATGTATATGTCCCGCGGGCCTCCACGCCGTTGCTGGACGCAATCGGAAGAGGTATAAACGATTTGGAAGCCTCTATCGGAAGTATGGATAAAAAAGCACAGCCTTTAAAAGTCGTGTTGGCCATTGTAACTGACGGCCAGGAGAACGCCAGCCGCGAGTTCAACAAAGCTCAAATCGTGAAAATGATCGAAGAAAAAACAAAAAAGAACGACTGGCAGTTTGTTTTTCTGAGCTCTGATTTAAATGCAATCAGGGACGCCGAGGCATATGGTATTGATATGCAGATGAGCCTTGCCTATGTCAAAGACTCTCAGGGCACACGAAATGCTTTTTCAGTCCTGTCAAAAAATTCTGCTGATTATCGAAGCAACAAAAAAAAGAAGATGGATTTTGATCTCAATGACAGGAAATATCCCAAGCTTCACTGAAGGCCACAATAGTGAAAATACAAAGAGGTGCATATGCCAAAAGACAAATCTCCTCAAGATGTCGAAGACGCTTATCAGGATGAACTTGACGAACCGATACAACACCTGAATCCTGTGCCCCCTCCCTCGGGCCGTCTGATTGTTAAGCGCGGGGGGCACAGTATTACACGGCAAATTCCCAAGCCGATTGTCTTGGTGGACACCCGTGAAAAATCACCATTCAATTTCAGCCGGTTTCCCAACTGGATTGCAGGCGAAAGAAGGCATAAGCTTGCAGTTGGTGATTACAGCATAGAAGGCATGGAAGAGTTGCTCGTAATTGAGCGCAAAACACTTTCCGACCTCATAACAACCTTAATACAGCAACGGACCCGATTTTTCAAAATGTGCGAAAAATTGGCGCAGTACCGGTGGCGTGCCTTGTTAGTCGAAGCAAGTTATGAAGATATAAAATCGCCATATGATGATGAATGCACACAGGCTCATCCCAATGCTGTTTCGGGAACACTTGACGCCCTGGAAGCGCGTTTTGGCATACCGGTTATTTATACGTCTCGCTACAGGCCACTGGCTGAAGAAAAGGCTGCAAGCTGGCTATCCAAACTCTTTACCTACTGGTATCTGGAAAAAAATGGTCTTGGCCGGGTATTGCAGGAAGGCGATTTATAAGAACAGGCATTATTGGGACACAAACAAACCAATATCTCAAGAAAGGCAGGGATTAAAAATGCCCAAACAAAAAACCCCTCAAAAGACAACCAAGCAGGCAGAAAAGAAAAAGCAGTTTACTTTCAAATTGCCTGAAAATCTCTACATGGACTTTAAAATTCAGACAGAGAAACAAGGCAAAAACATGGATGCTGTTATCGAAAGATTAATTTATAGTTACATATTGGAAGCATTAGAGCCCGAGGACGGGTGCTTTTGCTGCCCGAAGGAATTTGCCGATAAGCATAATTTAAAGTAATTACGTCGAAACAGTGAGTTCATTTGAAATCTGGGTAGTGGCTATTGACTTGTCTGAAAGAATGACTATATTATAAGTACAAAGCGGCGATTTAGTTTGGTTACTTGCTCCGCTATAAAAATGTGCTAAAGGCCGGTGATGAAAGCAAACTATCAACCCGTGCCCTAAAGCACGGGTTTTTTTGTTTTATAGTCAACAACCACCCGCATAGCGGGTGGCTTAGATTCCCCTGAAAGGGGAAGACAAAGGCACGATGTGCCAAGTTGCCTTCTGCCTCCGCCGCTAAAGGCGGTGGTTTCAGGCAGACAATACAATTGTTTTACGGCGGGCCGATTTAGGGCTACTTGCAACCGCCTTACCAAAGTGCTAAACAGCCAGGAAACCTCGTGGGCTGTTCCAGCTCTCGGGGTTTTTTGTTGTGAGAAAGGAGGCATTACAATGAACAAGGTGCTGAATATAAAAAAAGCAAGAAATCCAATAAAGGAATATCGCAGATTGCTTAAGAAGTTTAATAGGATTGCGCATCAAAAATGTGGCATGGACACCCTTGAAAGCAATTTGACCGTTCCAATTCTTGAACTCCTGCTTTCGACAGAGAAAAACCGGCCAGGTTTTATTAAACTTGTTATGGATTTGGATTTTCTGGGTGTCGTACAGCATGAAGAATGGCTGTTGAAGTGCATCAAGATTTTAATACAGAAGCTTTCTTTTACGCCTGAAAAAGACATTAGGCAGGACGAGAAAAACGTCGTCTATGACATTTACCTGGAGGCCTTTGGGTTTGAACCAACCTTCGGGCGCAATTATAAATATATGCCGACAAACCTCATGCCGGAATGGAAACGAAATTTCGGCAAATATATTACTCCATATGAATTAATCCAGCTAATAGAGGATCTGGGTTACAGCAAAATGGGAAAAGACGAATTCGAACAGAATTTGATAAGCGATGAGATATTCGATTACGTAAAATGGTATGGAGAATTGGCAATACGGAGGCATCCACAAAGGCTAAAGCAAAGCATTGATTATCAGCTAATGGTTTGGGGCAGCATAAAAAATAAAATCCAGGATGCCCGAGATGCGCATGAACTTGCATCAATAATATTTGAGGCGCTGGGGATTGAGAATGTCGAAAAATGCGACACAGAATTAAGGAATGGTTTAATTGATGACATATGTAAAAGCATAGAGGAAAAGGGGTTCAGAGAAACATTAATGGATTCCGCTCGAGCAAAAAATATTGCTGAATGTCGATGGAGTTTTTATAAATGCTCATGACTCAAGGTCTGAGATATTACGAATCGAGGCATACAAAATGAAAGGAGAGTCTATGAAAACATCAGAGGTAAAACAAAGAGGCCGATCATTGACATTTGAGGAACTTGACAAAAAATATCCGAGCGTGTTCATCGATGGCAAAGAGCACTAGAAGAAAGGAGAAGGTCATGAGTGACACAAAAAAGCCAACACTGTCGTTGGAAGAGCAGTTGAAGAAATGCCCGAGGGGAAGGGATGGCAATAAGGAACTTGAGGAGCAGGGCATAAGCAGCCTGATTATCCCTGCACATGAACGCCTGAGTCCGAAAGAGATAAAGGCACGTATAAAATCATTTAAAAAGGAGGTGTGAAATGGGCATAACTGTAACGCAAGGCAAATGTTATGAAAGGCGGTGCAAGCATTTTCAAGGAACTGCTATGGGGCATGACTTCTGTGCGGCATTCCCCGATGGCGTGCCAGATGAAATAGCGCACGGCGAAAACCAGCACACTGCGCCGCTGCAAGATCAAGGCAATGGCATTGTGTTTGAAGCGTTTGAGGAAGGAGGTCAACTGCGATGAAATGTCCCATTAGCAGCTTGTTGACAGTAGAAAACTACGGCCTTTTCTTCTACTCCCCTGCAAGACGATATGAGCATTATCCGCCGTGGGTTGGGGATAGCCCGTCCTTCGAGCAACTGCAGAAGACTGAGACAGAAAAGATGTTTAAAATGACTATCGACGGTGAGCGATGGAAAAGGGTTCCTCTGGATGTTACCTGGGAACTCGCCGAAGATGATGCAAACTATCCTTGCTCGGATCCTTCGGCGAGCCCCAGGCCAACTCCGCGACATATTCATTGCGATTTTAAGTTTTTAAATAAAAAAATACACATCGATTTCGTTCGGTTTATGAGCTGGGGACCGCTATCGGGTTTTGAAGAGTTTCAGTTCTTCCTGAATGGCAAATTTTACTCACGAGGAGGATACTCCGTGTGCTATGGCATGGCTCGGAAAGCCATGCCTGCCTGCTTGCGAACCCGCACATTTGCGATCATTGCCCATGGAGGATTTTCTGGTGCTGTACTGCCACCGTTCAAGGGATTATCGGCCTGGCTCATTGAATCCAAGAAATAACAAAGGGATGCATGCGAGCGCGGCTGGCGACAGGTAAGAAAGACGAGGAACAATAGGCGAGTATGAAGCATTCAAAGCAAAAAGAGATCAGGAGGATACCATGGAAAAACAAAAGGTAAGAAACAACGTTTTAAAAGCATTCGCTCAACTGAGAAAAGAGGGCTATCTGGCAAAAGCAAACTACCTTTGCTG
>CAYNVA010000407.1:0-2301 GCA_964400575.1 uncultured Thermodesulfobacteriota bacterium
GAAAGAAGAAAAAAATCAACGGGCAAAACCATGAGCTTTATTGACATAGCATCATTGGTTTGATAAAGTTTTTCATAACAAGCCTGTGCACTCAGGCACAAAACAATCAGCTAAACAACATAACGATTTACAGGAGGGAACACATGGCCGCAACAAAAAGCATTGCAAAGAAACCTGTCAAAGCAGCAAAGAAACCAGCTAAAACAGCAAAAAAAGGATGTGGCTGTAAAAAGTAATCAAAGCCCCCCGTATTGTGAATAATGCGGGGGGCTTTAACCATCCGTTTCGTGAGCCGGTAAAAGTAGTGCCAGGACAAAAGCGGTGAGTTGCTGGAAGAGATCGGAAACAATATGCACAAGGGCCGGCGCGATTGAAGTGTTTCACGGGAGAAACGCTTATTTGAAGCTGGTAAAAAACGTGCTATAATATATTAATGATTATTAAAATTACAGCAGGCACTGAGGAGGTAATCTAGGCTATCATTATGCAGGCATCTAAGCTGTCGCTCATAGTATTAGGGGCTTTTATGGTGGTGCTGACGGGGTGCATGGTCAATCCCGTAACCCTGCAGAGCGAATTTAACATCGTGAGCGAGGAACGCGAACACAATATTGGCAGGCAGGCACACCCGGAAATCATAAAGCAGTTCGGTTATTATGAGAATGAAGATCTGCAGCGCTATGTAAACGAAGTAGGACAGAAGCTGGTGGCTGTTTGCAAGCGAAAGGATATTACCTATCACTTTGCCGTGCTCGATACCCCGATGGAAAATGCATTTGCCGTTCCCGGCGGATACATCTACATCACCCGCGGGCTGCTTGCATACCTGAACAGCGAGGCGGAGCTGGCCGGAGTGCTTGGCCATGAAATCGGGCATGTCGTCGGCAGAGACAGCGCAAACCAGATATCGCAATCGATGCTTGCCCAGTTTGCAGTGCTTGCAGGCGTTGCAGCACCGGGAGGAGCTGATGTCGCGCAAGCAACCGGTATGCTGCTCAACTCTGTCATGATGGGATTCGGCCGGGAGAAGGAATATGTTGCAGATGAGCAGGGTGTTGCCTACATGAGCAAGGCAGGCTATGACCCGGAACAGATGGCGTCGTTCCAGAAAAATCTCTCCCGGATAACGCAGGGTCCCATCGGCGATCAGGTCTATAACTCAACGCACCCGGATATGATGAACCGTATCGAGCGGTCAACAGCGCAGTCAAAAGTTATGCTGGCCATGAATAATGCCATGCAGCAGATCAATAACGGACCCCAGGCAGGAGTGCCGGGCCGTGCTGCAAAGGGCCAGATATTATCTGACCGGTTCAAGGACTACCTTGAGGGGCTTGCCTACGGCCCGAAAGAGAATTTACGCCACATAAAAATATATACTGCGCAAGAGGGTGACACGTTTACCATTATCGCTAAAAAGACCTTCGGCAGCGAGCAGCAGGCAAAACTGCTGGCGGAAATAAACGGCATGCCGGTAACAATGCAGCTCGTTGCCGGATATAAAGTAAAGACAATCTACTAAACAGGTTAACAGCTACAGGGTTAAAAGGCTAAAAGGTGTAGGATTACAGTGAACCTGTTGCACCTCTTTGTCTTTTCATCTTTTTACCTTTTCACCTCGTAACCTATTGATCTTTTAACCTCTTGACCCACTCGCCGCGCCAGCCGCGACGAAGCGACGGCTCGGCGGGCTGCCGCTCTGGCGCAGCGGGTTCACCAACCCCTTGATTCACCTTTCCCGTATCGTTCTTCCCGCTGCCTTTACAAACGGAACCAGCCGCTGCATCATCTCTGTAAATTTACCGGGCTTGAGCGACTGGACACCGTCACTCATGGCATGATCAGGATGGGGATGCACTTCTATCATCAGGCCATCAGCACCTGCGGCAATTGCCGCAAACGACATGGGGGCAACAAGCTTCCAGTGGCCGGTCCCATGGCTGGGGTCGACAATGACCGGGAGATGGGTGCGCTCCCGCAGCACCGGGATGCTGCTCAGGTCAAGGGTGTTGCGGGTGGCGGTCTCAAATGTTCGTATCCCGCGCTCGCACAGAATGACCTGTTGGTTGCCTTCCGACAGGATATACTCCGCTGACATCAGGAACTCTTCAATAGTGGTCATCATGCCGCGTTTCAACAGGATCGGCTTGTTGCATTTTCCGAGGGCTTTGAGCAGGGCAAAGTTCTGAACATTACGCGCTCCCACCTGCAGGATATCCGCGTGATTTGAAATCAGCTCTATGTCTTCGAGATTCATTATTTCCGTGACCACGGGAAGCCCGGTAAGCTGCCGCGCCTTAT
>CAYNVA010000408.1:0-8324 GCA_964400575.1 uncultured Thermodesulfobacteriota bacterium
CCCAGCTCGGTCCGGGTGCTCAGATCTGTGCATCCAAGAAGTTCGCACAGCCCGAGGTCCATCTCCACCTTGTTGACCGGCACGATGCGCCCCTTTTCCCGCAGGGGTTTTTTTGTGTGCGTGAGCAGGAAGCCGCGGCCATTGCGGCTGTACCCGACGCGCACCGGAATGCCCGCAAGAAAGAGCAGCTGAGCCGAGCTGAAGGAGCTGGTCATGGCAATGCCCAGGTCAAAGCCGTGCTGCCTCAGCATGCGCACAAAGGCAAGGTATCTTTTCAGCCCCTTGTGGCGGCCCTTGGGGTCCCACTCGATGATTTCGTCGATGAAGGGTAAGTTTTCAAGCATCCGCCGAAGCGACGGTTTTATAAGAACTGCTATGCGGGCCTGCGGAAACCGCTGCCTGATGCTTCTGAGCGCCGGCGTGCACATGACGACATCGCCGACCCAGTTGGGGCAGCGGATGAGGATGGAGCGCGGGCTGAGATCATGCATTTTCTGTCCAGTCACTTCGCACTCCCATGAAGCGGTTGAACCGTATGGCATAGTGCATATGGCCTGCTGCCTGCTGCCTGCGCGACTCTTCCTCGTCGCGGGACCGAAGGCTTTCTTTTGCCTGCGCCCAGGCAGCCGCGGGCATGCTCTCAATTTCCGCCACAAGCTCGGCGTAGCGCTGCGCGCAGGGAAGAGCTGAGCTGGCATTGACATACCAGGGGAAAGCCTGCGCCACTTTTTCAAGCCACAGGTTGTGCTCCGGCCCGAAGTCAAGGCAGGACTCGTCGGTGAAGTTTGAGAGCCTGTTCATTTTGTCGAAATCGATGCAGCCGTTTTTCAGGCTGATATCGTAGGCCCCGGTATGGGGGAACGGGAAGAATACCGACCAGCGGAAGCGGCCGGGCTTTGAGTCTGCCAGCAGCTGTATGGTTTCCAGTACTTCTTCCCGTGTCTCCGTGGGAAGGCCGATCATGACGAATGTTGACGAGTGCAGGCCCGCCTCTTCGGCAATCGCCAGGGCCCGCGTGATTGCGTCGTTTTTCATGTGGCGGTTCATGACCTCGCGGCGCACGCGCCGGCTGCCGCTTTCAATGCCGAATTTTACGATGGAGCAGCCGGCATCTTTGAGATTGCGGGCCATGTCCGCATCAAAAATCCGCACATGGGCATTGACCGTGAAGGGAATGCTTGAGATTTTTTTATATTCGGCGCAGAAATCCCGCAGGTAGCTGCGGTCGAAGGTAAAGAGATCATCGTCGAAAATGAACATGCTGATGCCGGTATAGGTTGCCTGCAAGTGCGTGATCTCGTCAATCGCATCCTGCACCGGGTGATGGCGCACATATTTGAGCCTGCCCTGGGGAAGCCCCAGATCCCGGCAGTACAGCTCGACAATCTGGTGATTGAAGCAGTAGGAGCAGCGGAACGGGCAGCCGCGGGAGGCCATGAGCCCCACCCAGCCGTTCTTTGCATCAATCATCCGCTGAAAGTCGAAAATCTCATAGTCCTTGGGCGGCAGTTGCTCAAGGGGCAGGAAAGGACGCACGCTGTTTTTTATCACAGCCCCGTCCTTTTTATAGCAGATATTGGATACCGCCGAAATATCCCCGCCGCTCTCAAGGGCATGAACATAGTCCCGCAGGGCATATTCGCTTTCGCCGATGAATACGGCGTCAAACAGGCCCGTGTCGAGCATCTCCATGGCTGCCACGGTTGGGTGAATGCCGCCGCAGACCACGGGCACGCTGAAGTGCTTTCTTATTTCCTCTGCCATCTGCACGGCAAAGCCGGCCTGGTTGGTCACCAGCGAAAAGGCAATGAGGTCTGGCCCGAACGCGCGCACATCCGAGACGATGCGGGCAAGGTCAAGGGGATAGCCGAGCTGTTCGTTCACGTTCAGCAGCCCGGTCCTGTGGCCGGCCTGCTTCAGCACTGCCGACAGAAAGGCAACACCGTAATTGAAGCCGATCTGCGCGTTGAGATTAGGATAGATAAAAAGAATTTTCATGGCGGCCCGCTCTCTGGCTGTAAACGGCTTTTTATATACACCACAAGGCCTGCCATGTCCAGCACCCGGGGCGAAAGGCTCACGAGCCGGCCTGTAATCTGTGGGCCAGGCGGGTATAGCGCAGCCGTGTTTTGTTGTTTTTCACCGCCAATGCCAGGGCCTTTTTTGTGCCCACGAGCACCACCAGGCGCCTGCCCCGCGTGATGCCGGTGTAGAGAAGATTTCGCTGCAGCATCATATAGTGCTGCGTATGCACGGGCATAATCACCGCCGGGAATTCCGACCCCTGCGCCTTGTGCACCGACACGGCATAGGCCGGATCAAGCTCGTCGAGCTCGGAGAACCCGTAGACAACCAGTCTGCCGTCGAATGAAACGATCAGCTGCTGCTTCCTGCTGTCGGCCGATATAATCCTGCCCATGTCGCCGTTGAACACGTCTTTATCGTAATTGTTTTTTATCTGCATGACCTTGTCGCGCAGGCGGAAGCCGAATCCCCTTCGGCTGACCACCGGTTCGCCGGGATTGAGGGCGTTTTGGAGCTCCATGTTGAGCCGCTCCACGCCGATCAGGCCGCGGTACATGGGGCACAGCACTTGAATATCATCAACCGGATCAATGCCGAAGCGTGCCGGAATGCGCCGTGCGGCAAGCTCGAGAATAATCTGCAGCACATCCTCGGGAGCCTCCTTTTCAATGAAGTAAAAATCCTCAAGCCTGTCGGCGCCTGCGGGGAAGTCGGGTACGCGGCCGTTGTTGACCGCGTGGGCGCCGGTGATGATGCGGCTCTCGCGGGCCTGACGGAAAATTTCCGTGAGCTCCACGACGCGCACCGCCCCCGATGCGATGATGTCCTGCAGCACGCTGCCGGGCCCGACTGAGGGCAGCTGGTTCACATCCCCTACAAGGATAAGGGCAGCACCTGCCGGCACAGCCTTGAGCAGGTGATACATGAGAGGGGCATCCACCATAGAAGCTTCGTCGATGATGAGGGCGTTGCAGAGAAGAGGGTCAAGCTCGTTTTTTTCAAAATCATTGCTTTGCGGGTTATACTTCAGCAAACGATGAATCGTTTTTGCCTCCACGCCCGTAGTTTCCGTCATGCGCTTTGCCGCTCGGCCCGTAGGCGCGGCCAGCAGAACCGTGGTGCGCCCGTGGGCAAAGAGCGTCAGAACCGCTCGGATGATGGTTGTTTTGCCCGTGCCCGGCCCTCCGGTGATAACAAAAACTTTTTCCGTAGCTGCAAGCTGCACGGCCTGGCGCTGCTGCAGGGCAAGCCGCAGGCGCAGGCCCGCCTGAATCTTGTCGAGCAGCTTGTCGGGATTTCCAGCGGGCTGTAAGGCTTTGCCTGCTTTGAGCGCTGTCAGCTGTGCAGCAATACCTGTTTCACAGGAATATAATGCAGCTCCATATACCCAGACGCTTTCGGACGACGTGGCATCAACAATGATCATTTTCTGCCCGGCAAGCCTGTCAACGGCCGATTCCACAGCATCACTGTCCACCTGCAGAAGCCCGGCGCAGTACGCCGCAAGCTCCCGGCGGGGATAGCAGATATGCCCGTCATCTGAAAACTGCTGCAGCGCGTACAGCACCCCGGCCTCGATGCGCTGCGGCGAATTATGCGGCAGGCCGAGCTTTCGGGCGATGGCGTCGGAGGTGAGAAAACCGATGCCGAAAATATCAGCGGCCATGCGATAGGGGTTATCCCGGATGACCTGCAGGGAATTGGCGCCGTACTGTTTATATATTTTTGCGGCATGGCCGGCACCCACGTCATGGCTCTGCAGAAAAAGCATGAGGTCGCGTATGCCGTGCTGCTCGCGCCAGGCCTGCATTATCATTTCGATCCGTGAAGGGCCAATGCCCTCAACCTCGCACAATCGCTGCGGGGTAGTGCTGATTACATCAAGGGTGGCCGTGCCGAACCGCCCGACAATACGCTCGGCCATTACAGGGCCTATACCCTTAATAAGACCTGACCCCAAATATTTTTCGATGCCCTGCAGTGTTGCGGGCATAACCGCTTCACAGCTTTCCACTTTGAACTGCATGCCAAAGCGCGGATGCGTTATCCACTGCCCCTGCAGCCGAAGCTGCTCGCCGCTGCGTGCAGAGGGCATGCTGCCGACCACGGTCACGGGCTCGGCCTGTCCCTGAGCTTTGAGCCTGCCAACGGTGTAGCCATTCTCTGCGTTTGCGTAGACGATCTGCTCAAGCTCACCGGTTAGTATTTCATTCATGGTTGCTTGCTTTTATGCTGAAAAATTTAAGTAATGAAAAAAACAATAAAAAACATTGCTAATTTCGTCAGAAGTTTTATAATTTGTCAATAAAAAATGCCCGGGCACTCATGTAAATGTATCTTCCGTGATGCCTTAACCTGGTGGATTTTTTAAAGGGTAGTAACTGTAATGTCAAAATCATATAAATTATACGCGATTATAGCTCTGCTTATGTGCGCTACGGTTCCGCAGGCGGCACAAGGCAAGGTATATATCGACATTTTTAACCCATCATCGCGCAGCCTGCCTATCGTCATCCCGCCGTTCAGCGCAAGCGGCGATTTTGACCGTGAAGGCATAGCATCAAAAGCCGCGCAAGTGATCGCCGATGACCTGGATTTTTCAGGCGTTTTCAAGGCAATTGACCCGAGCGCCGCGGGCCGGGCGCTGGTGGATGGCGACACAATAAAGTGGGATATGGTATCCATGCTTGGGGCCGAGGCCATCATCATCGGAACGGTGAGGATATCATCCGGCAGCGCAGTTTTAGAAATAAATCTCTACGACGCAGTCCAGCAAAAGCAAATGGTGGGCAGGCGGTATGAAGGTATGGTTGAAGACTACCGCGAAATCGCCCACCGGTTTGCAAATGAGGTTTTCAAGACCATGACCGGCGCCAGGGGCGTGTTTGACACGAAACTTGTTTATGTCAAAAGCGATCTGCCCAATAAGGAAATATGTATTTCCGATTATGATGGCGCCGGCGCCCGACAGGTAACCAACTATCGTTCTCTGACGCTCGGGCCTGCATGGTCCCATGACGGCAGGCAGCTTGCATTCACTTCATATAAGGATGGGAATCCGAATCTCTATGTTCTGGAGATTGATATCTATCGCGGCACGGCAAAAGGAACAGCCAAGCTGGTTTCGCGAAAAAAAGGCATAAATATTACTCCTTCATGGTCCCCGGATGATGCAAAAATTGCCTTGACATTGAATTTGAATAACGGTAATTCTGAAATCTATATACATACGCTTGCTACCGCTGCTCTTGAGCGGGTCACCAATGACTGGGCCACGGATGTGTCGCCATCATGGTCGCCCGACGGCAGGATGCTCACGTTTGTGTCGGACCGTACCGGGGGACCTCAAATTTATACAGTCGACCTTTCCACTGGGCGCTTTAAGCGTATCAGTTTCAACGAGAGCAGCTACAACACCTCTCCAGCCTGGTCTCCCCGGGGCGACAGGATCGCCTATGTCGGGCAGGTCGGCGGGAGGTATAACATTTTTATATCGAGCACCGACGGCCAGTATCAGCAACAGATAACAAGCGGTCAGGGAAACAACGAAGACCCAGCCTGGTCGCCGGATGGCAGGTTTCTAGCGTTCAGCTCCAGCAGAACCGGGCAAAAAGAAATATATATTATGCGCCCCGACGGCAATGGCGCAAAAAGGATAACATTTGGAAAAGGCGCTAAAACCGAGCCGGCATGGTCGTCAAGCCTGTCCAATAAATAGTTTTAGTTTTAATACTTTCACAATAACAATCTAACACAAGGGAGAAAGAAAAGATGAAGCATTACCTAAGACTGCTGCTGAATGTCGCATGTGCCGTAGCGCTTGTTTTCAGCTTCGCATGCGCCAAAAAACAGATCAAAGAAGACATGGTTGAGGCTCCTGCCGATACCGACCTGAATGCCAATGAATTTCAGGAAATCACCGATCCGGCCATCAAGGCAATTTTTCAGGACATTCGTTTTGATTATGACCGGTTTGCCCTGAAGCCCGAGGCCAGAAAGACCCTGACGGCTATTGCCGGCTGGCTCAAGCAGAACCCCGGTCGCAGAGTTCTTGTTGAAGGGCATTGCGATGCCCGCGGCACTGCCGAGTACAACCTTGCACTGGGCGAACGGCGGGCCAACAGCGCCAAGACTGTTCTGGCGGAGCAGGGAATTGCAGACAAGAGCATCGCCACCATCAGCTATGGCAAGGAAAGACCCACCTGCGAAGATGCGGCCGAATCCTGCTATGCAAAGAACAGAAGAGATCATTTCCTTCTGAGCAAGTAAGCTGTCATGCAGTATCTCTCCGGCCACAGGGCCGGAGAGATACTTTTTTTGACCTTGAACCATCAGCTGTAAAACCGTTATGAAACCATATCGTATTCTTATCCTCGCGGCACTGTTACTGCTGCCATCATGCGCCCAGAATCTTCAAAATCAGATCGATGACCAGGGCAGGGCAATCACGGGTCTGCAGCGCAAAACCCAGGAGCTTGACCGGTCGATGCGGCGGATTCGCGACGATTATGAAAACGACATGGAAAAACTTCGCTCCGACATAAAAGCTATGCGCAGCGCTGTTGATCAAAAAGCCCAGCAAGCATCTGGCGGCATGAATGCTCAGGGCGAAACCATAGAAAGCGTTCCCGGCGGGTCTGATTCCGCTGTGCCTGTCACCCGCCCGGCGTATCCCGCTCAACCTGTTGCTGCAACCGATAAAGAAATGTATAATCAGGCATATGCTCTTTTCACCGGCGGGGAATATGAAAAATCCCGTAAAATGTTCAATGATTTTCTAAAAACACATCCCGGCAGCCAGCTTGCGGGCAGCGCCCAGTACTGGATTGCAAGCACGCATTTCAAGGAAAGGCAATACGAGGAAGCAATTTCCGCCTGTGACGATGTCATAAAAAAATATCCCCAGGGCAATAAAACCCCTGATGCCTATTATCTCCAGGCGCTTGCCTTTTGCGAAATAAAGGACTCCACTACTGCGCAGATTATTTTGGAAGACCTCATTCAGAAATATCCTGGTTCCGAGGCGGCCAATGCAGGCAAACAGAAGTTTGAGGAACTGAAAAGCAAAAACTGACTCTGTCAGCTCTCCTGCCGATGCGCCACTGCGCCATTGTAGTGCCCTCACACCTCCTTTCAAGCCTATCCAGTCAAACTGATTGTCAAAAGCCGTCATTTCGCCTATACTGTTTGCCTTCTGCAGCAGGCAGCCGTTTATTGTAAAGGAGAATCACGAAATGAAAGTACCACTGCTGGATCTGAAGGGGCAGTACCAGTCGATTAAGGATGAGATGATGCCTGTGCTCACCGAGGTGATCGAGTCGCAGCTGTTCATCCTGGGGGCAACTGTTGAAAAGCTTGAGACTGAGATCGCCAGCTATTGCGGTGCTGCGTATGCCGTGGGTGTCACCTCGGGCACTGATGCGCTGCTGCTGTCGCTTATGGCGCTGGGGATCAAGCCCGGCGACAAGGTCATTACAACACCCTACACGTTTTTCGCAACCGCAGGCTCAATCTGCCGGGTCGGCGCAGAACCTCTGTTTGCCGACATTCATCCCGATACCTACAACATAGATCCCGGCAGGATACGGGAGCTGATTGATCATCTGCCCGCCGGCGAGCGATCGCGCATAAAAGCGATCATGCCCGTGCATCTCTACGGGCAGTGCGCCGACATGGCGGAGATCATGGCACTTGCACACGAGTATGACCTGAAAGTCATCGAGGATGCCGCACAGGCGCTCGGCGCAGCCTGTGCGGTGGGCGGGCAGGAGCACAAATCATGCTCCATGGGTGATTTTGGCTGCATATCCTTTTTCCCCTCAAAAAATCTCGGCTGCTTCGGCGACGGCGGCATGGTGACCACCAATGACGAGACGTATGCAAAAAAGCTCAAAAGCCTTCGGGTGCACGGCCAGTCAGACCGCTATTACCATGATGCTATCGGCATGAACGGCAGGCTTGACGCTTTGCAGGCGGCCGTGCTGCTGGTGAAGCTGCCGCACCTTGATGCGTGGGCCGCAGGCCGGCAGAAAAACGCGGCCTTGTATGATAAGCTGTTTGCCGAAGCCGGCCTGCTGGATTTTATCACTCCGCCGCATCGGCGCAGCGACCGCAGTCATGTCTACAATCAATTTGTCATTCGTGCGCAGAGCCGGGATGGGCTGAAAGAACACCTTGACAAAAGCGGCATCGGCTCGGCGATTTATTATCCGCTGTGCCTGCACCTGCAGAACTGCTTTTCGTTTCTAGGTGGCCGTGCGGGTGACTATCCCGAAGCGGAAAAAGCTTCGCAGGAAACG
>CAYNVA010000409.1:0-3624 GCA_964400575.1 uncultured Thermodesulfobacteriota bacterium
CAATGGGCATATCTTTCCATGCGAGAAGATATTCATGAGGTTGCAAGGTTTGCCGCTGCCCAGCGGTCCCTTGACATGGAGAGCATTCAGCGGGAAGTCGAACGCCGGGCTGAAAAACTGGGGATCACCATTTATCCCGAGGACATAAAGCTTGAGGCAGTGGAAAACGATGTTACCATCGACGTGTCCTGGGCAGTGGAGTTTGCCTTCCCTTTTTATACCTATTACCAGGAGTATTCAGTGAGCGCCAGTCACCGGAAAGGTTTGTAGCCGGTCATCTGGTGCGCTCCACCACATAGCGGGCAAGAGCCAGCAGCGGTTTCTTCTGCTCTGACCCGTCAAACGCCTGCAATGCTTCTTCTGCTTTGCGGATGTAGTAGTGTGCTTTGTCCACAGCCCGGCGGTTCCCCTCGTATTTATTAATAATTGCAAGAATGGCGGCCATGTCGCCCGGCTGCAGCTCCTCGCCCCTGCAGAGCAACTCCGTCATAATCTTTTTATCACGCACGGAGGAGCGCTGCAGCGCTTCTATGAACGGCAGCGTGATACTTCCTTCCTGGAGGTCCTTGCCGATGGCTTTCCCCAGGTCATGTTCCGTTGAAGCATAATCAAGCACATCATCCATAATCTGAAACGCAATCCCCACATTCATGCCGTAATCTGCCAGAGCCTGCTCCCTGGTGCTGTTCGCGCCTGCCAGGATGGCCCCGATCTGCGCTGCGGCCGAGATGAGGGTTGCGGTCTTTTTGGTAATGATCTGCAGGTAGTTATCTTCAGACAGCAGGGGATCGCGGGAGTGCTCCATCTGCAGCGTCTCGGCCTCAACCATGAGCGTTGCAGAGCGCGCAATAACCTGCAGGATGGCTGTGTTGCCGTATTCTACGGCCATGGCGAAGGCCTTTGACAGGAGAAAGTCTCCGACCAGGATGGTGGTGTGGTTGCCCCAGAGCGTGTTTGCCGAGGAATTGCCGCGGCGGATCTGGGCATGGTCAATCACATCATCATGCAGAAGCGTTGCCGTGTGAATATATTCCACCACGCAGGACAGCGGGATGTGGCTTTCTCCCCGGTACTCGCAGAGCCGTGCGGCAAGCAGCAGCACCAGCGGCCGGAAGCGTTTCCCCCCGCTGGAGAGCACATAGTTGCTCACGTTTTTTATAAGCTCCAGATGCTCGGTTAGGGAGACAAAAAGACTCTGCTCAACCCTGTCCAGATCGTCTTTCACCACGGCAATAATCGCATCAATTGACGTCACTATGTCCTCTCATCTATAGGGTCCGGGCCAGCGTGAGCACATCAACGCGCCGGGCGCCGTTTCGTTTCAGAACCTTCGCGCATTCGTTGACCGTTGAGCCGCTGGTATAGACATCATCAACCAGCAGGATGCTTTTTTTCTCCACGGTCGCTGTGCAGCGGAACGCATCCCGGACATTGCGCAGCCGCTGCCGTTCGTGCAGCATGGTTTGCGGGGCAGTCCAGCGCGTGCGCTCCAGCCCTTCAGCCGCAACGGCAATGCCCCAGCGTTTCCCCACCTCTCGCGCCAGGGCCAGCGACTGGTTAAAACCCCGCTGCCGGATGCGGCGCGCGTGCAGCGGCACGGGCATAATCATGTCATGCTCATGGTCCAGAAGCCCCCTGCCCTGCAGTGCGAGAAGCATCCCCAGCGGCGCTGCCAGCAGCGGGCGGCTGGTATATTTCAACAGGTGTATGGCCTGTCTCAGGGGTCCGGCATAGACCCCGGTCGCCCGCGCCACGTCAAAGGCCGGGGTATTTTCCATGCAGCGGCTGCAGAGGTGATCAGCGCCTTCCTGCGAAACAAACGGGATGCCGCAGCGCGAACACAGCGGGCCGCGGATGAGGGGCAAGGCCGCGCTGCAGGAGGCGCATAAATATTCTTCCTGCGGGACGGTCAGAAATTTCCTGCACAGCAGGCACAGCGGAGGAAAAAAGAAGTCGGCAACTGCGGTGAAAAAGTTCCTGCAGTTCATATCTATGATAACACCCCGAAGCCAATTTTCCAACTACTGAATAAATCTAAATTTCCAGCGTCAACAGCCCGGTGGCTGTTCAGGCCCGTGCCGCTTATTTTGTCTTTACCGCCTTTTTTGATTTTGCTGTTTGTGCTTTGGATTTGCCTGGTCCCGAAAGCGTTCGGGATCTTGATTTTGTTTTTTGTATTTCCGGCACGGTTTCAACCGCGATCCTCTGGGCATCTGTCCACAGCCGCTCCAGGTCGTAAAATTCCCGAACCGGCTCATGGAAAATATGTATCACCACATCAGCGTAATCAAGCAGAACCCATCTGCCCTCGCGCACGCCCTCGATCCCCAGAGGCAGTATGCCTGCCTGTTTGCAGCTGGCCTCAAGGTGCGCGGCTATCGCCTGCACCTGGCGGTCCGAGGTGCCGCTGCAGATGATAAAATAGCTGGTGAATGATGACTGCTGCTGCACATCAAGCAGTACCAGGTCAGCGGCTTTCTTGTCCAGCGCCAGCTGTGCGCACCACAAAGCTTTTTCTTTTGATTCCAATTTCTCGTGCTCCTTTGGACTGTTAAACACTGCCTCCCGGCAGCAAGCCGGTTATCGCGCTGCCGGCACCACGTTCCGGCTCTTTCGGTAGAGCCGGTGCTCGGCAATATAGCGCTCCACCGCCCGGGGAACCAGGTACCTGATCGATTTCCCGGCTTGCGTGCAGGCGCGGATAACGGTTGAAGAGATGTCGAGCTGCGTCACCGGGGCCGTATAAACGCGGTACCCTGAAGCGTGAACAAAGCAGCCCGCGTTCTTTTGCCGGGTAAATTCTTTTTCTATGTCCCGGGGCAGCAGCCCGGCTGGCTGCATGTCGTCTGCGCCGGGACGGGTCATGACAATAAAATTGCAGGCAGAGAAAAATGCCGGATAGTCCTTCCAGACAGGAATTTCCCGGAATGCATCCATGCCCATGATAAAAAACAGCTCCTCCTGACCCCGGGAAAGCCCGTGAAAATGCCGTATGGTGTCTATGGAATAGGATTTCCCCGGCCTCTGCAGCTCGATGTCTGAAACCTGAAAAAAGGAGTTGCCGCGGATGGCTTTTTTCACCATGGCACAGCGGTGCTCTGAAGAAATAACATCGGCCTTCTTGTGCGGTGCAACATGTACCGGGATAAAAATGACCCGGCAGAGATCGAACCGTTCACGAATTTCTTCTGCAGAGCGCAGATGCCCCCAGTGAATGGGATTGAAGGTCCCGCCGAAAAGACCGACTCTGGTATTCTTTCCTGTATCTCTTTTCAAACCGCTGCTGCCGCGCTTAGCAAAAAGTTTCTTAGTGCTGAGTAACCATTCGGCTGTGAGCTCATGGCCGAACAGCGAGTGCTGAGCAAAAAACTTCCCTGCCGTACTCTAAACTCTTAACTCTGAACTCGCAACTGTTACGTTCTTACCTGCCCCTCTCCGTATACAATAAATTTTGTCGTGGTGAGCTCGACAAGCCCCATGGGGCCGAAGGCATGCAGCTTTGAAGTGCTGATGCCGATCTCAGCGCCGAGGCCAAGCTGATTGCCGTCATTAAAACGGGTAGAGGCATTGACCAGCACCACCGATGAATTAACCTCCCGCAAAAATTTCTGAGAGCTGTTATAG
>CAYNVA010000410.1:0-2331 GCA_964400575.1 uncultured Thermodesulfobacteriota bacterium
GCATTGGTAAAAAGAAGCGTTGGGTCGTTCTGCGGAAGAAGGGCAGAGCTTTCCACTGCCGTGTGGCCCTTGCTTTTAAAATAGTCGAGAAATGCCTGCCTGATTTCAGCTGCCGTCTTCATGGTTTTGCAGTCCATAGAATGAAAATTATTATTCATAATATATTAATAAAGAGCAAAACAGGTATCACAGCACCCCTGTTTTGTCAATGTGAAGGCATTACTGAAGGTTGTAAAGCCATGGGTTGGCTTTATTGCGGTTCATTACAGGCACCCATAGACTAATCAACTATCACAGGGCGCGTTTGGCCCCTAATGGGATAGGCTCTAAGCCGATGGGGATACATCAGCCAGCGCTGGCGCCGCTTGAAATGCCCTCAATCAAACATCTCGTGAGATAGGTTCTTATAAATAATCCGGGTTGACCGAATCTGTTTTTCATGCCGCTTTTACAAAAAAACCGCTCCATCCGGGGCGGTTTTTTATGATATACTAATAAATGAAGAGCTTGTAGTCCTGAGCCTGAAAATATCTATATATTGTACCACAAAAAATATTGACAACAACATTTGGTTACATTATGCTTCCCCCTCATCTTACCAAATCAACTTTCACGTCATAGCCAAGGGCAATCAATGAAAATAGAGCGCTTTTTCACCCGCAATCTCGCCACCCCCTATGAGGGTATCACGTTTGAATCCCGCAAAAGCGAAATAAAGACCATGGACGGCTCACTGGTCTCCAAGGTCAAAAAGGCCGTAGTGCCGTCCTTCTGGAGCCAGATGGCAACCGACATCATATCCCAGAAATATTTCCGCAAGACGGGCATACCTGCAGCCCTCACGCATGTGGCCGAACCCGATGTGCCCTCATGGCTGCAGCGCGGCAGGGCAGATGAGCAGGCCCTGGAGCAGCTCAAGCCCGAAGAGCGCCAGCGCGGCGAGGAGGACAGTCGCGACGTGTTCGACCGCATGGCCGGATGCTGGACCTACTGGGGTTTCAAGTACGGGTATTTTGATTCGGCCCATGATGCCAATGCCTACCGCGATGAAATGGCCTATATGCTTGCCCACCAGATTACGGCGCCCAACTCGCCGCAGTGGTTCAACACCGGGCTGAACTGGGCCTACGGCATCGACGGCAGTTCGCAGGGCCACTATTATGTCGACCCCAAAACCGGCCAGACCACGGCATCGGCCAATGCCTATGAGCGGCCCCAGCCCCATGCCTGCTTTATTCAGAGCATTCACGACGAGCTGGTAAACGAGGGCGGCATCATGGACATGTGGGTGCGCGAGGCGCGCCTGTTCAAATACGGCTCCGGCACGGGCACAAACTTTTCGCCCCTGCGCGCCGAAGGCGAACCGCTGTCGGGCGGCGGCAGATCAAGCGGCCTCATGAGCTTTCTGCGAATCGGCGACCGGGCAGCAGCAGCCATCAAAAGCGGCGGAACCACGCGCCGCGCAGCCAAGATGGTCATTGTTGATGTCGATCACCCCGATATTGAAAAATTCATAGCCTGGAAGGCAAAAGAGGAGCAAAAGGTTGCCGCCCTGATGACGGGCAGCATAATATGTGAGCGCAGGCTCAATGCCATTATGCAGGCATGCCAGTCAGAGGATGTTGAGCCAGAAGATTGCTTTTCCATTAAACGCAACCCTGCCCTTGCCGAGGCAGTGCGCGGCGCCCGGCGCGATGCCGTGCCCGACAACTACATTCACCGGGCCGTGCAGTTTGCCAGGCAGGGCTACACAGTGATCAATTTTGACACCTACACGCTTGACTGGGGCTCCGAGGCCTATCAGAGCGTGAGCGGCCAGAACTCCAACAATACCGTGCGCGTGAATGACGAGTTTCTGCATGCCGTCGGCAGCGACGCGCCCTGGCACCTCACCCGCCGCACCGACGGCGCAGTGGCTAAAACACTTCCCTCCCGCACCCTCTGGGAGCAGATAGCAGAAGCGGCATGGCAGTGTGCCGACCCGGGCATGCAGTTTGATACGAGCATCAATGACTGGCATACCTGCCCGGCCGACGGCCGCATCAATGCATCAAACCCCTGCTCCGAGTACATGTTCCTTGACGATACGGCCTGCAACCTTGCGAGCCTGAACCTTCTGAGATTTCTCGATGATGAAACGGGCGAGATCAATGTCGACATGTTTCTGCATGCCGTGCGCCTCTGGACCATCACGCTTGAAATAAGCGTGCTCATGGCCCAGTACCCGAGCGCCGAGATTGCCCGCCGCAGCTTCGACTACCGCACGCTGGGCTTAGGGTATGCCAACCTCGGGGCGCTGCTGATGGTGCTCGGGATTCCGTATGACAGCCC
>CAYNVA010000411.1:0-2428 GCA_964400575.1 uncultured Thermodesulfobacteriota bacterium
GCTGCCATGAAAAAATCACCGGTACTTTTCCTGCTTGTCTTCCTGCTGCTGCATGCACCGCTAACATATGCCGGCGGGCCAATGCTGACTAATGCCGACTGCAACCCGGTCGTTTTTCTTGAAAGCGACATGCCCATACCCTATTCAATCGACCAGGGCGAGCTGGGCGGCTTTTCAAACAGTCAGGCGGAGGCTATTGTTGATGACTGCTTTGCCGTTTGGCAGTCGGTGCCAACCGCCAGTATCAGCTTTCGGAATGCCGGGCACCTTTCCGCCGACGTCACTGAAGATAATGTCAGAGACTTTTTCAGCGAAACCGACGGCATCAATCCGGTTATTTTCGACTCCGACGGGAGCATCATCGACTCGCTGTACGGCTCCGGGGCAAGTGATAATATTATTGGCTTCTCCGGCTCGTCCTATGACTATGATGCTGCCACAGGCTATCATTATACCGAAGGCCTTACCCTTATAAACGGCCTCTTTACCCAGGATCACGACAACTGGACTCCCAAGTTTAAAGCCTGGACCCCGGCCGAGTTCAAAGGCACCTTCGTGCATGAATTCGGCCATTTCATCGGCCTTGACCACTGCCAGATCAACCAGCAGTATGTGCATGACAATAACACGGCAAACGATATCTACATACCCACCATGTTTCCTACATCCACCGACAATGATACGTCGCTGGGGGAGCTTAACCCCGACGACGAGGCCGCCGTTACCATGCTGTACCCGGGGCCTGAAAAAACCGTGAACGACGCATACGGAAAAATCAGCGGGACTCTCCGCTGGCAGAGCGGCCTGCCGGCACGGGGCGCCAATGTTGTTGCGGTGAAACAGGGCGATGAGAAGATGAGCCGTTTTTCCAGCGTTTCAGACTACTGCATGCAGGGCGACGGCTCCTTTGAAATGCTGGTGACACCCGGCACCTACAGCTTTTTCGTGGAGCCCATCTATCCATTTTTTACCGGCGGCTCCAGCGTGGGGCCCTATGCCGAAAATGCGCTCTCGCTGTCATTTATTTTTCCCGTCATTGCAACCGAATATGATCAGAGCGTGACCGTTGCAGCCGGGAAAACGCAAACCGTCGAGTTTGTCGCCCGGCGCAACTGGCTTCGGCCCGTGCCGGGGCTGTTTGCCCGCCTGCTGCTGTTTCTGGACAGTCTGGGGCTTCTGAGCACTGCGGGCAACTAGCAAGGGGGGATCTCGGAGGTCGGAGATCGGAAGTCGGAATACAAAAACTGAGACCTGAACCCTGGCTACCTGAGACCTGAACAGCTACATAACCTCATAGTAACCGAACGGACAACACAATGGCATTTACTGACCTGCAGGACTATATCCACAAGCTTGAAGCCGCGGGCCAGCTCAAACGCATTGGAGCCGAGGTGGACGCCGCGCTTGAAATCACCGAAATAGCCGACCGTATGGTCAAACAGGGCGGGCTGGCGCTGCTGTTCGAGCGCGTGAAAAATTCTCCGTATCCCCTTGCCATCAATCTTTTCGGAACGTATGAGCGAACTTGTCTCGCTTTCGGCGTTGAAAGCTTTGATGAGATTGCCCGGCGGGTCATGTCGTTGATTCCCGCCGCCATGCCCGGTACGCTCATGGACAAAATGAAGCTGCTGTGGAGCATGAAGGACATAAAAAATTTTCAGCCCCGCAGCGTCCGCTCAGCTCCCTGCCAGGATGTGGTCGAGCGCGACGGGCCGCTCCTGAAAAGCCTGCCCGTGCTGCAGTGCTGGCCCAAAGACGCGGGCCGCTTCATCACGCTGCCGCTTGTCATCACGAAGCATCCTGAAACAGGCGTGCAGAACATGGGCATGTACCGCATGCAGCTCATAGATGAGCGCCGCGCCTTTATGCACTGGCACCTGCATCACGGCGGCGCGGGCCATCACCGCTTAAACCTTGCTCGCGGCCATGATACCGAGGTTGCCATCGCCCTGGGCTGTGATCCGGCAACGCTCTATTCGGCTACTGCGCCTTTGCCGCCGGGCCTGGATGAGCTCATGTTTGCGGGCTTTCTGCGCAACAGCCCGGTTGAAATCGTGAAGGCTGCAACCGTTGATCTTATGGTGCCGGCCCATGCCGAGTTTGTGCTTGAAGGCACCGTGAGCGCCGAGACCAGCATTGAAGGCCCTTTCGGCGACCACACGGGCTTCTACTCCGATGCCGACCAGTACCCGGTGTTTACCCTGCGGGCCATCACCAGAAAAAAAACTCCCGTTTATCCGGCAACCATAGTCGGCAAGCCGCCCATGGAAGACTACTTCCTTGGCAAGGCCACCGAGCGTATCTTCCTGCCGCTTATAAAGCTGCAGCTCCCGGAAATTGTAGATATTAATTTCCCCTGCGAGGGCGTTTTTCACAACTGCGTGCTGGTGTCTATTGAAAAAGAGTATCCCGGCCATGCGCGAAAAGT
>CAYNVA010000412.1:0-15500 GCA_964400575.1 uncultured Thermodesulfobacteriota bacterium
GGGCTGAAAGAACACCTTGACAAAAGCGGCATCGGCTCGGCGATTTATTATCCGCTGTGCCTGCACCTGCAGAACTGCTTTTCGTTTCTAGGTGGCCGTGCGGGTGACTATCCCGAAGCGGAAAAAGCTTC
The DNA here is from genome assembly GCA_964400575.1 of uncultured Thermodesulfobacteriota bacterium. GTDB lineage: Bacteria > Desulfobacterota > WTBG01 > CAIYCZ01 > CAIRTM01 > CAIWCT01. The sequence goes on from CAYNVA010000412.1 coordinate 132, forward strand.
GCAGGAAACGTTGGCGCTTCCGGTCTTTCCCGAGCTGACCAGCGCCCAGATAGAATACGTGGTCGAGCAGATTGCGGCGTTTTATAAAAAGTAACGTGCCAGCGCACAACAAAAAAGCCCGCCATGCAAGGCGGGCTTTTTTATGTCCTGTTAAAGCGTTATTTCTTCTTCTCAGGCGTCCATATCTGAACGGCGTGATAGCCATTGGTCTTGAACGAGCGGTTGAGAATGACAATGCGCTCGGGAGTTACCTTGGTAATGATCTTTTTGCCTTTTATCATATTGATCATATCCTCGAGAGGGGGGGGCTGAACGGCTGTCGGAACGGGCGGGGGCAGTGTGGGCAAATAGATCTTTGCTCCTTCTATAAACTCCGGATTGTCGCCATCCAGCAGCTTTGCCTTTCCGACAATCTGCACGCCAAGCGCGCCGCCGAAATAATCATAGTCCTGGCGATGCCGCACATAGGCCATGGACACATTTTCGTTTGAATGCACCTGGAAAAGCTTTTCGGTTTGCTTTTCCGAGATGGCATAAAAGGTGAAAGTTTTGGGGTCGAACACGAATTCGATTACTGTGGCAAGAGGCTTATTTTCAAAGGCCGTTGCCAGAGTGAAAATCTCGCGATAATCACCGCGGCCTTTGAGCGCTTCGGCAATAGCCGCTTCGATTTCCTTGTGGGGCATGGTGCCCTTAATGCTTTTTTTCATTGCCATGGTGGCCGAAGTATAGGCATCCACGCCGTCATAGCTGTGGCAGTCGATGCATTTCATGGTATCATCATAAATGCCATGGTGCGGGGGTTTTGCCGTGGGAGTCACGTAGAGCCATTTGGGCCCGCCTTTTTCCCATTTGGCCTGCTCAGCGGCAAGCGCGTTGGCTTGCAGTGCCGCAAGCGCAGCAACAATCATTGCAACAGCCAGCCCTTTCTTCATCTTATATTCCTCCTGTTCAATATGTTGTAAAGGAGATGTCTCTTTTGTCTTTCAAGTATACGGAAATTATCCGCGCCTGTCAAACTGGCGTCGATTGCCACACGGTGCGCAAAAACATGTATGCACGGGAAAACACAAACGTTAAACATTGAGAATTGTTTTCCGAAACAGCATTTCGCACGCGCTGGCAAAAAGGCTTCCGCGCTATTTTACGAAGGCATTTAGAAGAGATATGGGTATGTTGGATGAGAAACCCCCTTGACACCCGAAGCAAAAAATGCGTATAATGCATATTATTAATTTCCGTCGGGGCGTAGCGCAGTCTGGTAGCGCACTTGAATGGGGTTCAAGTGGTCGCTGGTTCAAATCCAGTCGCCCCGACCATTTTTTTCTACTTCACCGTGCAGGCACATGCATGCTATGATCGGTGTTCCTTACCACGCCGAAACAAAATTTTTCCGCAGACAATCAGTCTTTTGTTTTCTTCTTTGTATCCCCGTTGCGCTTATGCTTGCATCCTGCGCGCTTTTTGGGCCTTCCGGCGTCGAGACGCAGGGGCTGTCGGCTGAGGATCGGGCATTCTACAATAAATATTCAAAAAAATTCGGCATTTGTTTCACCGGCACGGAGAACAAAAAACTAATCAGGGCTATTGATGCATGGCTGGGGGTGCCGTACCGGCTGGGAGGCTGCTCGAAAAAAGGAGTCGACTGCTCATGCTTCGTGCAGACGCTTTATGCGACAGTCTATGGTATAGAGCTCAAACGCTCTGCACGGGAAATGTTCGACGACGCGAGACTGGTATCCGGGAAAAACCTGCGGGAGGGTGACCTGCTTTTTCTTAAAGGGAAAAACAAAACGATTTTCCATGTGGGGATTTATCTCAAGGAAGGCAAATTCGTACATGTAAGCACGGCACGCGGCGTGGTCATAAGCAGTCTGCAGGAAGGCTATTACCGGAAATATTTCCATGCCGGCGGCCGCGTTGCCACAAACGGATGACGAAAGGCTCAGTGCATGCGCAGCATGAGCCAGCCCTCATCGTCATAACAATTACAATGTAGCGTGCATAGCCACATAATGATCAAATACAGCATTACTGCCTTTGTCGGGCTCTTCCTGATCCTGAACGCACAATTCTGTCATGGCCTTGATGTAGGCGATGCGGCAAAGGATTTCGCGCTCAAGGACGCCAGCGGCGCTGTGGTAACCTTGCGCTCGCTGATGCAGGGAGCTGATGCAACCGCTCTTGAGTTTCTTTCCATTTATTGTGACGCCTGCAAAAAAAAGGTCCCCCAGCTCAACGGCCTTGCTAAAAAATATGCTTCCGGCAGACTCCGCATCATAGCGATCGCTTTGGCCAATGAGCAGCCCGAGGTGACGGCCGCCATGACCGATTGGGGCGTCACCTATAGTTTTCTGGCTGATCCGGAGAAGTCTACATTTTACCTGTACGCAATCCACAAAGTCCCCCGGTTTTTTATCATAGACCGCGCGGGCATTATCCGGTACAGCGGCAATGCTGATTCATTCCCCGATTTTGAAAAAGCCATTGAGAGCCTGCTGGCGCAGCCGGCAGCCCAAAAGACGCTGCAGCCCGGCGATGCTGCAACCCCTCTAAAGCCAGCCGACGAGCGCGGCAAAGCTGCGACAACTACTACCGAAGAGGAGCAACCAGCTGCCTCTGCCGGGCAGCAGATAGCCGAGGCCCTTAAGCAGGCCATGCCCGATGCCCGATCAATTGATCCTGTCAGGCTGCCGGAAGCAACGATCTATATCGGCACCGATGTCCGGGGCAAAAAAACCTATGCCCGGCTCGTAAAAAAAGATATCCTCTGTGAGGTCTGCACTGATGTCGAGTTCATTGAAACGTTTGACCCGAACGGGAAGTACCGGTCCCTTGTGCTGGTGCGCCCTTTTGAAGTGTATGGCAAGCAGGTTGACACGACAAAATTTCTGCAGCAGTTCATCGGCCGCTCCTATCACCAGAAGGTTGTTGCCGGCAGCAATGCCGACATCATATCAGGGGCGACAAAATCCAGCCTGAAGCTTATTGAAGGATTGAATGAGACGGAAAAGGTCTTTGCGCATTTCCTGTCCGATCCGGCCTTTGATACCACCTTCAGACAGTCGGTCTGCTTTCAGAATCAGGCGGAACTCGAGCTTGCGCTGCACCTGTACCAGCGGGAGCATGAAGCGCCGGCCGGGGATATTCTAGTCAAAAATCTGGAATCATACTGCCCTGAAGGCAAGCTGCCACAGTGCCCTTCATCGGGTGAGTACAAAGTGACCATGCTGAACGGGATACCGCGGATCATGTGCACCGTGCACGGCATTGATCCGCAGTCATCAATGATTCATTGAGGAAGGACTTTTTATGTTGAGGCCACGCTGCATGGCAGCAAAAAAATGCGCCGTTATCACCGGCATTCTGCTGTGCGCTCTTGCTGCGCAGGCGAGTACTGCGGCAGATAAAGCACTGCGTTTTACCATGTACGAATCAGCCCTGGGCTCGGTCGACAACGGAACGCTTGACCCGCTCAGAACCTTTAATTTTCTGTATTTTACCCTCCAGCACCAGATTTTTGAAACGCTGGTCGCCGTTGATTTCAATGAGCAACAGGTCCGGCCTGTGCTGGCCGAGAAATGGGAAATAACCAAACAGAAAAATATCAGGTTTTTTCTCCGGCGCGGGGTGCATTTTCATAATGGTGAAGACTTCACCGCCGCCTCCGTTAAATTTTCCATCGATCTCATGAAAGACCCGAGAAATAAATTCGGCGGACGTTTTTTGCTGGATACCATAGCCGCGGTGCAGGTCATTGACGACTATACGGTAGAGTTTGTTCTCAACGGGCCCGATGCCCTGCTGTTAAGGAAGCTTGCCTCCATCGGATTCATGTTCCCCCAGAAATACTGCGAGCAGGTCGGTGAGGAGTATTTCACACGCTACCCCATAGGGACCGGCCCCTTCCGGTTCTTCTACTTCACCATGCAGACAGGCGGCAGGGAAATACATCTGGTCGGCAACGAGGATTACTGGGGCGGTGCTGTCGAGCTGCAGGAGCTGGTGTACAGCTTCGTGCCCAAAGAGCGGCAGTGGCAGGCCCTTGATACGGGCGCCATAGATATGCTGATTACGCAGATCCCCCCGCCGGCTGCGGTTCTTAAAAATGCCGGGCTCAGCATATTCACGGAGCGCCCGCTCAGGAATTCCCTCTGCCTGCTGAACATCGACAAACCGGGTCCGCTGCAGAACATCCGGGTGCGCAAAGCCCTCGAGCATGCGGTGAACCGCAGCGATATTATCGCCAACGCGCTGCACGGTTATGCAAAGCCGCTGTATACGGTTGCGCCGGAAGGCTCGCTTGCCTACAACCCGGGACTGCCCCTCTATCCCGAAAACAAAGACACCGCACTCAGCCTGCTCAAGCAGGCGGGCTTTTCAACGGGATGCACCCTTACCGTTATGGCAAGCAATATCGAGCCGGCTGTGTCGGTTGTGAATATTCTGAAAGTCCAGCTGGCCGGCTGCGGCATAATGCTTGAGCCGCATTTTCTCAGCAGGGACGACATCATCAAGGAAATCGTTTCGCCGAAGCTCATGGGGCAGACAAAGCCCGCCTCCTATGACATATGGGTGATAAATGGATGGCCGGATATCTTCGGTGCAACAGCGCATTTCTATTTCCTTTTTCTCCATTCGCGAGGTCTGTTCAATATAGGCACGCACATGAATGCAAACTCTCCTATTGATGCGCTGTACGCCAAAGCCCTTGAGGCCCACGACGACAAAGACCTTGCCGCCAGGCTCCAGCGGCTTGACCGTGCGATCCTTCAGGATGCCCTTGCCATTCCGTTGTATCAGGCCGAGCTTATGTACGGCATGAAAAAAAACGTGCGTTTCAAACCCGGCCTGAACGACCTTCCCTTAAACTTTAAGCAGTGCGGTATGCAGTAAAAATTCTTATCATATAAACAACACGATCAGCCGCCGCGCTTGTTGCAGGCGGTTTTTTCTCAAGCTGGTTCTGAGCAGCGATGGTTGCGCATATGAAGGGACGATCATGAAACCCGAAAAGACAATTGCAAAACTGGCTGCCGGAGAATCCGTGCGGATTGCGGCGCTCGGGGACTCGCTGACCTGTGGCTGGATGGCTGAAAAAGGCTATATAGATTTTCTGCAGGACATGCTGAAAGCAAAATATCCGGCGGCGACCATACTGTTTACAAACAGGGGAATACCCGGCGACACAGCCGAAGGCGGGCTGCGGCGGCTCAAAGAGCAGGTGATCGACGCACAGCCCGATCTCGTGTTTGTGCAGTTTGGTCTGAACGATGCGTTTTCCGGCTGCCCGCTGGAGCAGTATGAAAGCACTGTCTCCCGCATTATTGACCGGCTGCAGCGCGAAACCGCAGCAGAGGTGCTGCTGCTCACCTCGGTTGCCCTTGCCGACCCGCAGGAAGACAGCATGGCTCTGCAGTATTATGAACGGCTTGTGCAGGTGGCCCGGCAGCGCGCCGTGCCTGTTGTGCAGGTGCATGCTTACTGGAAAGAAAAAACAGGCGGCATTTTCGACGGGCTTCTCCAGGCTGATTTCGTGCACCCCACCGCGGCAGGCTACCGGCTCATGGCCGAGGCAATCATGCAGGTGCTGCAATAATTATTGTGGGGAATAAAGATAGAATCCAGAATTCAAAAGGTGCGGAGTAAAGAGATTCAATCCGCCGCGGCGGATGCCCGGAGTTCGGTGTAAAAATTCAAGATAGAAATGTTTCAAGATTTTTAATGTAGGGGCGGGCTTTATGCCCGCCCTCGGGAGGGGATAAACCCCTCCCCTACGGTTGAAAAATATTTAATTCAAGATTCTGACTTCTGGATTCTTTTCTAAAGACAGATATTGTTGTAGAGCCCATTTTTATGACGACAAAAACATCAAACCCGACGCGCGTTGACCGGCTCTGCGGCGATTATGTCATCTATCAGCCGCAGGACGGCCAGCGCTACACAACCGACGACATATTGGTTGCCTGGCTCACGGTGCGACACGTGAAAGCGCGCGGCATCAAGCCGGTATCGTTTCTTGATCTGGGCTCGGGCCTGTGTTCGGTGCCCATGATTGTTTTGTGGGCGTTTCCCGCTATCCGTGGAACGGGTGTCGAGATCAGTCAAAGGCGCTGCGAACTCGGCAATACTTCGCTTCTGGAAAACGGCCTCGCCGGGCGCTTCAATCTTGTAAATGGCGATCTGCGTGATGTCAGGTTTTCCGAGCGCTTCGGGCTTGTGACGTCCTCGCCGCCGTATTATGAGAAGCGCGAAGGCCCCGTGAGTCCCAATGCCGATAAGGCCGGCGTGCGTTTTGAGTTGCATGGAAGCATTGATGATTATTGCCGGGCCGCGGCAGAGCATCTTGAACCTGAGGGTGTTTTTGCCACGGTGTATCCGTTTCAGTACCGCCGGCGCGTACAGACTGCAGCGCAAGGGTGCGGCCTGAGCCTTGAGCGCGAAGTGCGGGTCATTTCTCGGGAAGGCAAGCCGCCGCTGCTGTCGCTGTTTGTCCTGAGCCTGCAAGGGCCTGCTGCCGCTGAGCAGGAAGAACTTCTCATTCGAGGTGCGGATCACCTGTTTACCGACGAATTTCGCCGAGCCCGGCAGGAGGTAGGCTTTCCCGACAAACTCAAGTGAGGGCTGCAATAAGTGTCTGCGAAGCGAAAACCAGATTGCACATTAAGAGCCGTAATGTGAGATTTTGGCAGGCAAGCAGGGGCACAATATATGGTATGCACCCCCTTCTGAATTAAAGGAAACTTCGGCGGTCGATTTTTGAGGAAGTCATGGATATGAAATTTCTAAAAGGAGTGAGAGGTCTAACTTTTGAACGGATCATTTTGAGGTAGCAGGTCAAAGGCAGAACGCAACCAATAAGTTATCAGACAATGTAGTGCTACAGCTATTCTTGAGCATTTTTCTTTTTATTGTAACCACGGGCCCGTATGGTGAGCTTTTGTTTCGTTTGCCCGTGCTATATTCTCGCAAGAGAAACCGTCAATGATATCATGCCAATCGCTCGAACCGCACGGGCTGCTCTCACCAAAAGCTCACCTGTGCGCATATGGCTATAGTATTTAGAAAAATGCTCTAAATAAAAAGGCCGTCCCCTGTGCAGGACCGGCCTTGAGACTTCATTAAACTGTTTGACACAAGATCAAAACCAATCTCATTCCTTATTCTTCACCAGCAGAGCGGCTGCGTCAGTCCCCGTTTTTGAAGCGTGGTCTTTCTGCGCCTCCCGCAGACAGCTTTCAACAAAAGAATTTATCTTCTCCTGATGCTGCGTGGAAATTTTTGTAAATTCTATACCCATCCCCGCATCCGGTGAATTGATCTTTATCCATACCACCCGTCCTTCAATATCCAGTATCTCCGAATCGCCTGGCAGGGTAGCTTGTATGGCCAGAGTGTAATCAACGGGCAGCGGATTGTTGGTTTTGATAAAAACCCCATCCCCGCTCAAATTACTCAGAGACAACCTGATAAAAACCCCACCCCCGCTCAAATTATTCAGAGACAAACATTCAAACCCTCCAGAATACTGGATTGTAAGCTTCATGTTGATTGCTATGCGTGGCATTAAACGGTTTTTACTGTTCATATGACCCCATGTGTATAAAGGTTTTTGGTGGAGAGAATTTTTATCTTATATGTCGTCAGTGTTTTTCCAACTCGCTGTCATCAAGGGCAATTCACGGCCCAGGGATTGATAGGAACTCACTTTATGATTGTAGCATATAAAATAAGGGCTATTGTGTGTCAATATAAATGTAAAATTGTTGGGCCTGCGAAATATGATTTCTGAAAGTCCAGGGCTGATATATGCCCGGCATGCAGTGGTTTGGCCTATTGCTCTGAATTTCCATATTACGTCATAATAATGTACTTGTCAGATTAATTTAAATCTGCCAACTCCAACCTCATGCAGAAAAAAAGACCCGCCTGACTGACAGGCGGGTCTTTTCGTATCATGTAACGGCATCTATTTCGTGATGATGAAATCCTTGGGCTGTATTTTTGACGGGTCAAAGTCGGCTACAAGTTTGCCGATTGACATATCGTCGGTGACGCTGACGACTGTAGCAATGCCCAGTTCCTGAGACTGGCTGCCCAGCACCTTGCCGGTCACCGGATGCACAATCTTCTCACCCTCGCGGAAGACGATAAACTTCATGTCTTTCCTGATTTTCTGGGCCGTGCCGAAGTCGGCGTATATATCCCGGCCCTTAACCTGCACGACCATGCCTTCAAGCAGCGGGAAGCTGTGCTTGAACTTGAGCGCCAGGCCGTTGGTCAGGTACTGAATCTGCGGCAAGGACTTGTCGCTGCCGTACACATCCCTGGCATCAAACAGTGCCGATGTTTCCGTGTTGACCAGGCGCGCATACACTTCGATGCCATCTTTGGTTTCCCGTATAGTGCCCATGAGTATACTTTCGGCTGCTACCATTTTGCCAACCTGCACGGCCTTGTCCTTATCGACAAGTTCGGTCTGGGAGAGCTTCATTTCGCGCATGGCGGTTTCAAGCTCTGCCCCGCGGCTCACTATTTTAAAGCGCTCCTGATCGGCAAATGAGCTGACCAGATTGTCATAAATGATATCCGAGCTTGATGAAAGCTCGCCGGTTTTCTCAAACGGCATGATGGCGATGCTCATGCGTGAGCCGATCTGGTGCACCTTTGGCACCTGGCGATTAATGGTGATGGTTTTCGACTCGGTATTGCCGCCGGCGTCCTGCACCTCAAGAACGATTTTATTTTCGCCTTCCTTCAGGTCCACCAGCTGGTTGAAGAAGATGTTGCGGCCCGGCATTATGAACAGGGGCGAGCCGTTGATCTTCACCGACTTGATGTCGCTTATGCCCGAGACCGTGCCGTCGATATAAATATTTTCATAGAACACGGTCTGCGTCTCAGTCAGGTCTTTCAGGTTGACACGGAAGTTTGCTCCCATCTGCTGGGGCCCGGCCGCAGCCATCATGTAGGGAGCCCCGGTGTCGTACACACCCGATCCCTTCAGCGCTACCCTGATGGGCTTACGGCGCCAGTAGGGGGTGTCGGGAACCTGTTTGCCGCGGGCCAGCTTGGGCACATAGACGATATTCATCTGGCCGCTGGTGGTGTTGCCGGCGCTGTCGGTTGCCGCAAGCATTATCTTGTTGGGGCCTTCCTTGAGCTGTACGGTGAAGGTGAAGTCGAGCTGCTTCTCCTTGTTGTAGGCAAGAACCTGTTCATTGACCTGGAGTTTGGCAACACCTGTTGAGTCTGCCAGTGTCCCGTTGAGAACTATCTTGTTCTGCCCGACCTGCTGCCCGTCAGAAAGATTCTTTACATTCATGAGCGGGCCTTCAAAGTCGCCGAACACCTGTACCTTCTTTTCCGTTACTTTACCCAGAAGGTCCGTTGACTTGATCTTTATTTCATTGATGCCTTTTTTAAGCTTTATCTCACGGGAAAAGCTGACCCGCTTGTCCGCCAGCTCGACAAACTGCGCCTCATCGTTAATGGCTATCTTGCTGGCATAGGCATCGCTTTGCACCTCTCCCTCTATTTTCATCTTGAAGCTGTTGCTCACCTGGCCGTCCTTCATGGACCCGAGGCTTACCGCAGGCGGGGCCGCATCGGCGCCTGCCTGTTTGAGCAGGGCGCGCCGCACTTCGTTTAAAAAATGCTTCGCCTTGCCGGTCTCGGCCTGCGACAGCGACAGTTCGAGCTGCTTCTGCGCCTCGTCGAAATTGCCGATATTATAATAGGCAACGCCAAGATCGCGGTGCGGGAAGTAGTCGGTGAAATGCATGCCGTAGGTGCGGGCGCGGCGCTGGTCGCGGTCGCGCTGCTTGAGGGCTTCCTGAAAATCGGCCACCGCCTCCTGCCAGAAGCCGCCATCGGAGTATGAAAGGCCCCGCTCATAGAAATTCCACCAGCGCTCGCGAAACAGCCCCTTTACCTCGCCGTAGGCCTTGCCGTCTTTCCTGTATTTCGGATCAGGCGGGGTATTGCAGCTCATGAAAAGCAGCAGCACCACTGCGCTGCACAGCAGACTGGTAGTCAACGACCACCCGCGTTGCGGGTGGTTTGATTTTGTACTGAAAGGGCGGAAGCAAAAACACGCAGTGTTTGAGTTGCCTTTTTCAGGAACCATCGCCTCAGGCGATGGTTTTCTGAAAACAATACATTTCTTTATTTTCACGTCATGCCCTCTGCTTTAAAAGTGATATATCATTGATACATAAAAATTATGCTGTTTAATGTCGGCCTTTGTGCCCGGCACCTCGATCTGGTTGCCCTTTACATTGCGGCCCCAGCGGTAGATATAGGCGCAGTCAAGCACCACGGGACCCAGGGATATGCCCGTGCCGAGGCTGAAACCGTAGAAATCGTCGGGACTTTTTGCCGCGGGCTCGGGATCATAGAAGACGCCGCACCGCAACGGTATGATGGTCTTTTCAAGCACGAACAGATATTCGCACCCCGCCCGTACCTGGGTGGTGTCACGGGTACGGCTTTTACTAATGAGACCGCCGGTTATGGGGCTTGTCTTGCGCCCGCTCGAGCGTATCCAGTAATCGGACCATTCTGTACGGTACACATCAAAGGATGTGGTGAACCTGTCAGTCAGACGAAACGCTACTCCGAGGCCGTAGGAGGCGGGAAAATGCATTTCAATGCTTTCCCTGGTTTTCGTGGTTTGTGTGAACTGAGCAGGCTGTCCCGGACCGCCGAGATTCATATCATCCAGCCGGGTGCGGCGGTCGATGCTGGCGGTATAGGGCGTTTTATAAACACCTCCTAGTGTCACCACGCTGTTGATGCGCCACAGGAAGCCAAGGTTCATATTGAAGGCTTCAAAATTGCTGTTTTTTTCGTGGGTTCTAATGTCCCTGTTTCCCTTCACAACGCTATTGGGCGAACGAAGTGTAGCAACCGAGTAGGCTCCCCTTTTGATGGTGGTTGACTCCCACTCATTGTCATACCCGAGATTATCAGTCCAGAAATTGAAGGTCGCGCCCACCGAAAGCTGCGGTGTGAGCTGGATGGCATAGGCCGGTGCGAAGGCTTTGAGCGCCCCGGACTGCTTGAAATCGATCTGCTCGTAGGTTTTCTGAAAGGAGCCGCTAGGAGAAATGGTTTCGATGTCCTGGTTCAATGAAATCTCGTCGTAGAGATCGTAGAGGCGCTGATAGTTGAGCGAAATAATCATGTTTTTGTCGAACGCCCTGAAGGGGTAGGCGACGCTCAGGTAGTTGAGGTCTTCACGGCTCACGCTGTTCATGCCGTTTATCTCGGGGAAACTGGAGTTCTCGAGTTCCTTGCGGTTATGGGAGAAATTGAAAACAAATGAGAACTCGGGCCGCTCAAGCTGCATGAGGCCGCCCGGGTTCCAGGAGGCCGCAGTTGCGTCATCGGCAATTGCAATGAACGCGCCGCCCATACCCTGAGCTCGGGCGCCTGAACCGATGGGGTTTGGGGTGGAGTTAATCCTGGTCTGAGTCAGATTAATCTCTTGAGCCTGCGCATCGGCTGCCAGGGGAAAGACACTCAATAAAAAAAACAAGAGAGCTGTTTTCTGTTTCAAGAAGCCCCCCCTTCCTCAAAAGGGTTAATAAATACTGCTGCCGAAATAAAACGTAGTGCGGGCAAAAGGATATACTGCTCATCGGTTCCTTTGCCCTGCGTCTTTACTTTTTTGCCGGCTTTTCAGCGGATAATCTGCTCTACCCTGTATCCCGGTTTGATGCCGCCGTCTGGCGGTTGCGCGACGGTTGCCATCGCGCTGTCGGGGGATACGGCGGCAATGGTCAGCGTGCCTGCCGGCCGGTAGGCGGGCCGGGTGTTTCCGTCTGCGGACAGCTCTTCAAAAACCCTGAACTCCATGCCGCTCTGCACGCCCGCGGCTGCTCCCACATTGAGCATAATCTGCCCGCCTGCGGCCGTCTGCACGGTGCCGCGGATGGGATAGCCAGCTTTGAGCTTTTCAAGAATCTTTTTTACCACGTTTTGCGCCAGCATGTCGATATCTTTTGCCGATTCGGTAATGGCTGCCTTGAGAACCGTGGTTTCTGTGTCGGTAAGGCGCAGGCTGAACTGAATGTCCTGATTATAGCGTATTACCGTGCCCGTTGCAATAACCCGGGCAGCCATGACCCGTCCCAGTTTCAGTGCCGTATCGGGGTTCACAAGCTCGGTGGAGCTGAGCTTCAGCTCGGCAAGAAGCTTGTCGATCATTTCACGTTCAAGAATCTGTACGCGGCCGCTGTCCTGCAGGAGCGCTGTCAGCTTAAGCATGAAAAAATCATCTTCGCCCTCCCGCTCCGATGGCGCGCCTTTTGCGGCAAGGCCGACAAAACTCAGTGTCAGAGGCCGGGCCGACCAATCATCAGCAGTGTCTTTCCTGGTTGTTGCGCCTGCCTTGAACGAAGCCGCCAGATCATCCACCAGCTTGTCGATGCGCTCCTGCCTGGCCTTATCATCTTCGGCAAGCTGCCTGCGCCGGGCATCGGCCAGCATGACGGCGGCAAATGAGTCTGCGGCATTTGCCTGTACGGCCTTCTCAAGCTGACCTCGCGCACCGGGCGCGTCACCCATTCTGTTCATGGCCATGGCGCGGTTGACAAGTATTTCTGAGCTTGCAGGATTCAGGTCAGCAGCCATGCCATACAGTTTGGCCGCTTGTGCCGTATCGCCCTTTGCTGAATAAATGCGCGCCATACCGTTGAGCGCCTCGGCCTTCTGCCACGGGGCCTGCGGCTTTCCCTCGGCGGCTGCGCCATACTCTTTCAGGGCATCATCCAGCTTTCCCTGAGCCCGGAGCAGATTGCCTTTTATAACAGCGGCATACATGGTGCCCGGCGCAAGCTGCTGAGCCCGCGAGCACATTTCAAGGGCGTTTTTATAGTCCCCAAGCTCGAAATAAACAGCTGACCGGCCCTCAAAATGGCGCGGGTCATCAGAGGGAAGCGCCTCGAATGCCCGGCGCGCATCATCTGTTCTGCCGGCGTGCAGCTGAGCATAGGCCTGCTGCCAGGGATCACCGCCCGTCTCCCGCGCATCTTTTTGGTACAAAAAAAGCATGAGCAGGCAGGCAATGATCGCGGCAGCCCCTGCGCCGATAAACAGAGCTTTTTTCCCTGATGCAGCGGCCGGCGGAGCAGTGAAGCTGACGGTTTCGCTGGTTGCGCTGCGAAGCTGTGCCGCCTGCCCCATATCATGGCCGCTGCTTTCAGCCGCTGCTGCTTCAGCTGTTTCGTCGGCAAAATCAACATAACTGTATCCCGGGTCTCCATAGAGCATATAGCTTGCCCAGACAATGGTGTCCTCGCCGTACTGCCTGATCAGAAAGTGACGGGCCTGCCGCACGGCCTCGCCGACGGTTGCGCCCTCAAGCATGGCCTTGTAAAACTCCACGGCAAAGCCTGCTCCCGGCTCATCAAGTATTTCCCAGAAGGTGCCTATATAGTGCTGCACACCGGCAAGCAGGAATGCATTTGCAAGGCCAAATATTTTCTGATTATAGGCCGCTCCCAGCTTCCACTCGTCGGTCTGGCCTGACTGGCAGGCATTTGAAAATATAAGTGACGGCATGGGCCTGCCGCCGATGAGCTTCATGATGTCGCCGGCGGTGAACTTGCCGCCGTCGAGCAGCCAGCCGCTGTTGGTCGGGTCATCAGCGTCATAGTCGGCATGGCCGGCATAGTGAATCATGTCGAAATTGCGGATTTTTTCTGTGATATACCCCGCCGGTATCTGGCCGCTGCGCTGGTTGGCGCTGATAAAGTTGTGGTTGGCATCAAGCTGCTCGCGAATGAGGCGGCCTTCCCGGGATGCATTTTCCAGATCGCCGCGCGGGTCCGATACGATCAGCATTTTCAGGGGGCGGGCAAGAACGCGCTGCTTGATAGTATATACCTGGTGCCGGGTTTTCACGAGGCGGCCCATATTGAACTTCTGGCACAGGAACTGGTCGCCGTCGTGCAGCAGCTCCCAGGGAATCTGCACCAGGCTGTCCTCAATGTAAAAAACCAGATCCGTCACCCGGGCGCTTCTGACCGTTTCCTTGGCGCGCGCCGAAAGCAGGTTGTCGAACAGCTGCTGCCCCACATCCCGCAGCTTGTTGAGTATGTCTTTGGAAACCTTGCCGCGCGTATTTGCGCGGTTCAGAAGGCTTACGATTTCCTGACACAGCTGCTGAATCTGCGGCATGGATACCCGCAGCTCTTCATAGGGTCGAATGGTCGTGCCGCCCGTGTCGCTCTTTTCCGAGGCGGTTATGCGCAGCATATCGGCTTCGCGGCTTATGTCAATTTCAAGCCGCCGCTGCTGCCCCCGCCGCCTGCGGATTGCTGCCCCGGTACCGGCTGCCGAGCGCGTTACGCCCGCAAGGGCTGCCTCTTCATCCCAGACCACACGGTACACATCAACTGGCTCCTCTTTCCCCTTGATTTTAGTCTGGCGGGCATAACGGCACAGTATATCATCGCTCGGGCGAACCGTGTCGTACACCGCGGCCGAAATGAGAATTTCATCAGGCTCGGTGATTGATTCGACACGGGCGGCAACATTAACCACATCGCCGTATACATCGGCTTTTTCAACCAGCCCCTCGCCGGTGTTTATGCCGATGCGGATGTGAATCTGCTGTTTTTTCTCTTTCATGGTACGGTTATAATCGCTGAGGCGCTGCTGCATTTCAACTGCTGCGCGCACGGCCTCCGCAGGATCTTCAAAGGCGGCCATGATGGCGTCGCCGATGGTTTTTATGACGCGGCCACAATGGTCGGTGATGATGGGAAACAGCATCTCATTATGCTTCTGCACCATGAGCCTGCCTTCAATGTCGCCATAGGTCTCAAAAAAAGTGGTCGAGCCCTTGATGTCGGTGAACATGACCGTTATCAGCTGGCTGAATCTGTTTTTAAGCTCCCGGTCAAGCCGCTCACGCTCCTGCAGCAGCCGCTCGATGCCTTCGTCCTGCCCTGAGCCATCCAACTGATTTTTTATATCCTGCCCGTCATCCATGCTTACTCCTTTATGGTGATCCGCACTTCTCCCAGTTTATCGGCTTGCCTCCAGGCTGCAAGACTGTACTGGCCAAAGGCTATATGCTCAAAGAGCGCCTCGCCGCCGTGGGTCATGAAAGAGGCAAGCTCCCTGCCGTCGTCATACAGGCTGATGCGCACACCGGCAAGCAGTCCGCTGCCTTCCGGATCGGTAGCCATAACCTTGATATTTGAAAAGCTTTCACGGATTTTTTCAATTTCTATGTCAAGCTTAACCGTCTTAAAAACCTTTTCAATAACCACCAGGTTTTTTGATATAACTTTTTGGCTGCCCCGCACATAGACGCATTCAGGCTGGCGAAACATGAACGTTTCGGCAATCTCC
>CAYNVA010000413.1:0-18073 GCA_964400575.1 uncultured Thermodesulfobacteriota bacterium
CATGACTGAAAACCCTTCCATCATCAGCAGCTGCATCTATATCCTCAGGATCGCCGAAAACCTCGAGCGCATTGCCGACCTCACCACCAATATCGCAGAAGACACCATTTTCATGCTGCAGGGCCGGGTGATTAAGCATCATAATTTGAGCTGAATTTTAAACATCCAATAATTGCATTATAGCGGTAAGCCGCAGTGACGGATTTTTTTTATGGTTGTGCGGATGGATCATGAGCTGCGATTTCTGACGGCTAAAAATTAACCGCAAATTAATCATCTCTTTATTTTGTTTTAACCAGGTAGCTGTATAGTTTTAGACAAGAGAATTGTTGGAGCTGCTACCTTCAGCATATCTCCTCCTCCCTGGGGGCCGCAAGGCCCCCCTTTTTTTATGTGCAGCGTGAAGTAAAGGGCGGACACGCCGGTTATTCATCCAAAATTTTAAAACGGCTAAAAATTTGTGATCTCAATATGGTGCGGTGCGCCTGCCGGCGCTGCATAATTCGGTTCAAAATCAGGTGGTGGTGCGTCAGAACCCGCCCAGGCTTTTAATCAGGGTGCCTGGCTGACGCGGGGGATTATTGAGCTTGATAAGGGGGCGGCTGAAGATGTGGCCCGATGCGGAAATGATGGGAAGGGTTTTTCATCCGGTATAAACACAACGATACCATCAACCGGATAAAGAAATGTCTGAAGGCTGAATCAGGAAGACGCTCCAGGCATTAACAGTATAACAACTAATTCGGCAAAGAATCACTGAAGGTTCTTTTTTTAATTTTCTATTGCGCTCTTAGTATTCTTCCAGCTTATAGCCAACACCCCGGATATTTTTGATGCAGTGCGCTTCCGCGCCAAGCTTTTTGCGCAGGTGCCGAATATGCACATCCACCGTTCTATCAATAACATCCTTATTCTGGCCCCAGAGATGATTGAGAATCTTTTCCCTGCTGAAAACCCAGCCTGTGTTTGACGCCAGCAGTTCGAGGATATTGAACTCCGTAAAGGTCAGATCTACCCGCCTGCCATGTACGAACAGCTCATGCCTGACAAGGTCAAGCAGTAAAACGCCGCTGATTTCGATACGTTCAGGCTGCTGCACCGGCGGCGCCTGGCGCCGCAGCAATGCCCTGACCCTGGCTACCAGCTCCTTGGGAGAGAACGGCTTGGTCATGTAGTCGTCCGCCCCGAGCTCAAGTCCCAGCACTTTGTCCATCTCACCGTTTTTGGCCGAAACGATGATGATGGGCACGGCGGACAGTTCGCTGCGTTTGCGCATGTTTTTGCAGATTTCAAGCCCGTCGATATCAGGAAGCATTAAATCAAGCAGCACAAGGTCCGGCGTGTTTGCTTCCATGAATTGCAGAAAGCCTGCGCCGTTGGCAAATACGGTAGCCGTATAGCCTGCTTTTTCAAGATGCAGGCTGATCAGCTCGGCGATATCAGGTTCGTCTTCAATCAGGGCGATATTTTTTCTCACGTAACCCGACCTGTTTGCCGTAGCCACCTCCGTGGACGCATGCCCCGTCATACCATTCATCATACTATCCGCGTCCCTCCTGTGGGCCATGCGCGACATGGGGCCCATTGCGCTTATTGCGGAAAAGCCAATGTCAGGGTATAGCTGAACGGCTCATCGCCCAGCGAGGGGGTAAAGTAGCCCGACAGCAAATAAATAAAGCCGCCCGGCGACTCCATGGGCACGGTGACGTCGAAGGAATTCTGGCTGCTGGAGCTGTACATGGTGCCCCACTCGGTGGTTGCTTTGCCGTTGACGACAGCCGTGAGGCAGGCAAATAGCCTGTCGCCCCTGTCGCCAAGATCGGTCACCTTTACGGTGAATTTGTCGCCGCTATAGCCCCAGGCGTAAATGACCGTAATATCCATGTCGCGCGGAAATGCGGAGCGCATGGTGCGTTCAATCGTGTAATTGGCCGTGCCCTCGGTTATCACCTCGTACCCGAACTGGTACAGCGGCAGAACATAATGTCTGGGACTGTCGGTGCTGTTGTCGGCTGCGGCTGCGGCTTTCCATGCCGAGGCAGGGGTTGCCGGCAGCGCCAGGGTCGCTACGGCAAGTATGGCAAGCAGAAAAAAATGTTTTGTAATGCATCGAAACATGTTCATACAGAACAACTCCTTCCTTTAACGATAGTTATAACTAAAAACCTTATAGACTCCGGCACGTTCAATCACCGCACCGAACAGCGCTGCCTCCTGCTCGCTCCCGGTCGAATCACGAACTATGATCGCCGGCCGCAAATGCAGCCTGAACGTAGTATACTCCTCCAATGGCTTCGTGAACCTGACCGAGCCGACCGTCAAGCGCTGCCCTGCCCATCTGCCGAATATTGCCCGCAGGCCCGCATCAGATTTTGCCTTGTGCTGCGACCAGACGAAGTCGGCATGTGCCTTCCACTGCTCGATCTTGCTCACCTCCAGTTCAGGCCAGACATAGGCCATGTATTCATCACGGGTGATGCACAGGCCGGCAAGCGCCGCGGTGTCATTGTCCGCGAGGGCAGCCGCAACGAGGGCGGCAACGGCGTCGACAGAGGAGCACCAGCCGTCCTGGGCGCTTTGCCCCGTGTTTTTTGTACAGCTTAATCCCGCGCACAGGCAGCACAGCAGCAGGGCGCCGCGTACAGCACGCTTCAGCCAAAGGCTCCCGTGAGTGTTTTTTGATCGTTGATAATATCGTGTCATTATCATCACTATCTCTGAAAGAATAAATCCGTGCGATGGCGGCACAGACATACCGACCGCCATCGCAGCGGGAAAAGGGTTATTTTATTTCAATAGAACCGGCGCAGTTGCCGGCCGTGATATCGTATGATCCGGACTCAAGAAGCCGGGGCCGCAGTATGATGACGCCCCTCAGCTCATCTTTTCTGGTAACCCGGCTGGTCAATGTAATGATGCCCGGTGCATCGCCCCAGTCGGGCTTGTCGGAGGCCTGGAAATCCGCTTGATCATCGCCAGTCAGCACGTAGACTCTGAACGGGAAGAACCAGGTCAGAATATTTTTCGATATGCTGGCGGGCTTCACGGTCATGACGCAGTCTTCTGTGGTGCCGTTGTCACAGCAATCACCTGTATGGCAGGTTGCATCACTGTCATCGCAGTCTGTCGAATTGGTGACATACCCTGCTGGTGCCTCGCAGGCCTGCGTCGTTACCGAAGCATTGCCGTAGGTGTCGTTGTCTGCATCGCGGTAATACGTCACCTTCTCAGCATCGGTGCAGTTATCGGTCGTGGTCCAGGATGCCGTGCCGTACGTGGTCCAGGGCTGGCGGGTCCAGTCATTGTTGGGGTCGACAGCGCCGATGAAATTTGCAGCCGTGAAAAAGTTGTCGCTCGTGGGTAGAGCCGCTACGGTCACCGTGCCGTCAATGGCCGGCGAGCCTGCGCCCGGTCGGAAGTCGGGAGCGGTCAGGTTCTGAGGCGCTCCGAGCTTGGGATCAAGTGTGCTGTTGTTCGCACCCATGGATGAAACGGTATCGTCGGCATAGGTCTTTTTGTTTCCGTAAAAAATATTGTTGTCAACGATCAGATTCCCCCCGGTTACCTGATTAAAGGTCGCCGTATCATTGATATCGCAGCCCGCAACATTGAATTGCGTGATGATGGAATTGCGGATATTGCCTGCAGTGCCGCGGCGCAGCAGCATGCCGTTGCCGGTCGTGAGCGGGTTTGTTGCAGTTGCGTTGTCATGGCCGACCAGGGTCATGTTGTAGAGCGTTGGGGCCGAGCGGGGCGTGTTATCATTTGATCCTTCAAGATTGTCGGCCTCGATGCCGTGATTGGCCTCATCGCTTTTCTGCTGGGCGATCAGAAACTGCCCCTTGCCGCGCCAGCCGTCGGTCCAGTCGAAGGAGTCGTCACCGCAGGCGGTCATGATGGCGTATTTGATATTTGTCGTGCCGCCGAAAAATTCAATGCAGTCGTCCTTTGCGTGGAGCACCTGGACATGATCAACTGTCGTGCCGGAGCCGGTGCCCTGAAAGGCGATGCCGTTGAATTCATTGGTGGAGCTGATCTGGTATCCGGCGTATTCCACGCGCACATACTGCAGGGTGCCGCTGTTGTCTGCATCGTTGCACGTGGTACCACCATCGCCGCAGCCAAATGTGCCCGTGTCGCCTTCGCCAACCTTATAGCCGCCGGTTACATTCAGCTGAGAATAGCCGTTGAGGATAAGGCCGCCCCAGTCGCCCTTGCCCTTTACCGTCTTATCGCTGGTGAACACGATCGGGCTTGCCGGCGTGCCGACGGCGTTGATTTTAGCGCCCCGGTCGATTACCAGGGCTGCCTTAGCCGACGAATTGCCCATGATAGTAGTGCCCGGCTGAATGGTCAGCGTTGCCGGCGCTTTGACAAAAATAACCGCCTCTAACAGTACCTCGCCGCTCCAGGTGGTATTGCTGGTAATATCGGAACTAACGGTGGTCAGGGCCTGGCTGTCTGCCGCCGTGCACAGCAGGGCAAGCAGAGCTATAAATGATGCAAATTTCTTCATGATGTCTCTCCTTTTAAAATGAATTTGATTTTTGTAGTCCTTTTTACAGCACTATGCATATGTCCCCGAAAACCTCCTTTCTTAATGGTATTTCTTTGTGTGATTTCGGCGGCGCAACGCGTGTCACCATTTCCACGTCACGCCGAGTTTAAATGTTCGCCCAACCTTGTAGGTGCGGTAAAGCTGCCCTCCTTGCATCTGTGTAAAGGGTTCATTGTTGAGGTTCTGGGCAGTGAATTTTACATCCCAGTGCTTGCCCAAGGTTTTGATCAGCACCAGGTCAAAACGGTCGTGCTTCTTTTCGACGATATCGGGCAGCTCCATGCCGCCGATTTCGCTGATGCGATCGTCAACATACTGGTACGTGAGCCGGGCTGTGAAGCCCCAGTCCGGGTTGTCGTATTCAAGGGCGGTATTGACCATGTTTTCCGGCTGGCCCACAAGGGGGCGTTTTTTCGTCGTGGGGGTAATATCTCCGGGCTTTATCGTGGTTTCCGAATCGGTCCAGACATAATTAGCCGTGACATTCCAGTGCCGCACACCGGACCAGAGGAACCCCAGGTTCTTGCGCACCTCGAACTCAGCGCCCTTGAGCCAGGCATCGTCGGCATTGGTATAGGAGGAGAGGTAGATGTTCGAGGGAATGATCGCGGGTTCGATGGCATTGCTGATTTTTTTATAAAAAAGGCTCACGGCAAGCACATCTTTATCATTCAGGAACCATTCCCAGCGGAAGTCGTAATTTTTTATTTTCGCTATTTTCAGGTTGGGGTTGCCCTTTGCGGCATAGCCGCCCACGACATCCGTGAACTCAAAAGGCGCAAGCTCGTGAAATTCGGGCCGCGACAGGGTGCGGCTGAACCCGAGCCGGAAATTCATATCCGTGATGGGGCTGTATTTAAGATCGATTGACGGATGCCAGGTGCTGTCATGAAGATTGGTCGTAATGGCTTCGGGCTTGAAAGGGTGCTTGGTTAGGACACTGGTTTTTTCCCGCTCCAGGCGCAGGCCGCCAACCAGCTGCAGCTGATCGAAAAACGTTAGATCGAGCATGGCATAGCCCGCGGAGATTTTTTCCTCGGCGTTGTATTTATCCGTCGGCCGGGTGGTCTCGACCAGGGAAAAATCCAGGGGATTTATATTCTGGGGCTGCAGCAGGGTTTCGGGATCCTCGGTCACATCGATGTCCCGCATGCCCGCCCCCTTTTTGAACGTGAACCGCCGCGACCAGAAATCGCGGTTGCGCTTGGTATAGGCAGCGCCGTACTGGAACTTGCTGGCAAGCCATGACCAGGGATTGGGAACGTCAAGCGACCAGTCAAAGGCCATGTCGTCCATGTCCTCATCCTGCTTGGTGAACATGCGCAGCAGGGACTCGGTATCGGACGCCAGCTGATATTTTTTAGTGATCGGATTATATTGATAGCTGTACTGCCGCATATCGGGATCGTCCATGCGGGCCAGTGAAAAAGAATAGCGCCATTTTATGCGGCTGTTAAGAAGCTGGGGTATTTTATGGTCGCCCGTGACCCCGCCGTTATAAAATTCCTCCTGAATATAGCGCAGCCGGCCGACCCTGATATCGCCGTCCGTGTCGGCATTATATCCTGCATACGTGCGCGCCTCGTCGGTGGTGCTGCGGTTGTAGAAATTGGTGAAGATAAGCTTGTTGTCGGCGTTGATGTCAAAGCCGAAATTGAAAAGCCCGCCCTCCTTGATGAATTTGCGCGACTGCAGGAAATCGTAGCTGTTGTTCAGCCGCACACTGCCGTCATTATTCAAGACATAGGAGTTTACTTTTTCGTCATTGTAATTCACGATATCGCTTTTGTAGTACGTGGACATGACCAGACCGAATTTCTCTCCGATCCGGTCGCCGGCAACGAATTCGTAGTCGGACTGGAGGTGGGCGTTGCGCTCCTTGACATTCCAGATATTTTTGAACGATTCGCCGAATTTCTCGATCTCGCGCTCGGAACTGCCCTTGGTGGCCAGACCGGCTGGCGTGATGCGGCCACCCGGTAGAATGTGGGGCAGCTTTCGCGTGCCGTCGTCATAGCCGGCCCAGTCCTTGGAGCCGCCCTCGTAGGACTGGTATTTTTCGCCCGTGGTCTGGTTATTGTATTTAGCCGTATACCCGAGCTTCAGCAGCAGGCTGTCAGGCAGGGCCTTGGTTTTTATCTGGCACAGGCCGCCCGAGAAATTCGCCGGCAAATCCGGGCTGAAGGTTTTGACCACGCTTATGGAATCCACAACTCCGCTCGGGAACAGGTCAAGCGGCGTGAGCTTTTCATTGGGCCGGGTCGAGGGCACGACCGAGCCGTTGAGCGTCGTGTTGTTGTAGCGCTTGGTCATGCCCCGGGCCTGCATGTACTTGCCCTGATCCAGCATAACGCCCGGCATGCGGGTGATGATGCTCGCGACATCGGAATCGGAGGTCTTGGCGATCGTTTCTGCACCGACATTGTCCACAACATTTGTTGATGCCTTGCGCTCAGCAAGCTGCACTTTCTCACTGGTCTTTTTTATCTTCTTGGCCACAACCTTCATTTCATCAATCAAAATGGGCACGTCGGCCAGCATTTTGATCGGAATGGCTGCTTCAAAACCGGGCTTTATGACTAATTTCCCGAGCTCTCGCTCCCTGAATTTCGGCGCCTTCACTTTCAGGGTAAATGTTCCCACAGGGAGGTCTAACACGTAGTTTCCTTTCTGATCCGAAAATGCGAAAGCCGCCGGCTTATCCGCGAGCTTTCGGCCGCTCTGGGAGTATGCTTCTATAAGCGCGCCCCTGATCGGCTCACCTTTTGTGTTCGTGACGGTGCCGGCTATATGCCCCATATATGTATCCTTAGCTGATGCCGGCTGTCCCGGAACCTCATCGGCGGCAGCCGACAGGGAGGCCGTGCAAGCGAAAAAAATCACCAGGCAAAAAACATGTGGCAGCAGATATCTCTTTGGCCCTTTTCTCATTGCTATTCAGCACCCAGTTCCCGCATCAAGCATCCGTTTCAGGTCTCAAGCACATAATTGATCGGTATGCGCAGCTCCGCATTTCCCGGCGGTTTCGGAAAAGGCGCTGAGTTCTTCACCGTGTCGATGGCGTTTTTGTCAAGAAGGGTATATCCCGAGCTGACAATGACCTTAATGTCTTTGACAGTACCGTCGGACATGATAACAAACGATAGAAGCACTCTGCCCTCAATTCCCCTGTTCTGCGCCTCTTCGGGGTACCGTATGTGCTGCATTACTATCGTTCGGATATAATCAAACTGCTCCTTGACATAATCGGTCAGGATGCCGCCTTCGCCGTCTCCATCGCCCCAGACCCCGCCGCCTCCGCCAATAAACGGCGCTTTCCCGCTGTTTTCCGGGGCATCCACAGCCACGGAGCCTTCTGCCTGGGTCTGCGGCCCCTGGGGGGGCGCGGCTGCCGCCTTGGGCATGCCCGGCGTCTTGGGAGCAAGGGCGTTTTTCGGGAGCTCCTGGGGTTTCACCGGCTCCGGAGGCTCTTCAGGCTCCTCCTCCGGCGGCGGCGTTTCAGCCATTTTCTTCATGGACAGATCCATGTTAATGGTCTTTTTCATGGCTGTCGGAGAATTGTGCATGAACAGGACCATGAGAGACAAAACCGCCGCGTGCACAGCCAGGGAAAACCAAAATGCCTTTTTCAGGTATTTTGCTGTTTTCATGCCGACCTCTATGCCGACCTCTCGGTTTGAAGACTTGTCTTTGAAAAGCCGAGACTTTTGACGATATCGATCACATCCACAAATATCTGCAGGGCCAGGCTCTTATCGGCTTTGATCAGCACCGGCATGTTTTTGGGCAATGCTTTCATCGAATTTTTGAGCCCCAGCAGCGACACCGCCTGCTCGTTCAGGTAGATGATGCCCTTGCTGTCTATCTCAATTATCTGAACCTTCATGGTCTCCTCAAAATTTTGAGATGCCTTGGGAAGGTCCACGGGAATGGCGCCTGTTGCAATAAATGACGAGGTGGTGAGCACAATCGTGAGCAGCACCAGCATGACGTCAACCAGCGGAATCACGTTCATGTAATCGAATTCTTTTTCATCCATTTTCAATCTCCCACTTCAGCATGATCTCCTTTGCGCGCCGCAAGAGCACGTTGTAGAAAAAGACCGCCGGCATGGCCACCACGAGGCCGATGGCTGTTGCCTTGAGGGCAAGGGAAAGGCCGGTCATGATTTTGCCCGGGTCCATGAACCCCTCATTGCCCATGGTTGCAAAGGTGATCATGATGCCGAGCACCGTGCCCATCAGGCCCAGATAGGGTGCATTGCTGCCGATTGTCGCGATGATGTACAGCTTTTTGGTGAGGGCAAGCTCGAGGGATTTTTTATCAGTAAAATCCTTGATATTTATCTTCCGGTATACAAGCAGCCGTTCAACAGCCACCCACAGGGCTATAAAGCTTAAAAGGCCAAGCAGCCAGATGATGCCGTAGTCAACAGCGTCTTTTACCAGGTCCATGACCGGATCTTCCTTTGCGCTCTGGTCGGCAAGGAATCGGAAGGCCCCGCCGCCTGAAGGGTCAATAAACAGACCCTGGGATGTATTGCCCGCAAAGGCCGCTGCCGCCTTCAGGTGCTGTTCAGGCATTTTGCCTAAAAACTGCGAAAAGCCTTCTTTGGAAGATGCATACTCAAGGTAGCCGACCGACTCATTTTTGCGGCACAGCGCGGTAAAAGCGCCGATGCGGAGCACCTCGCCTGTCTGCTCTTTGCCCGCCGTATCGGTATAGCTCAGGTTGCTGATGGCTATTTTGCCGTTGCGCACCGTTTCATCAAAAACCAGATCTATCAGCTTTTGTATGCCGGCAAGCGACGGGAACTGCGCTTGGGGAAAGAGTTGCTCGATGTTTTTTTTGCGGCCCGCATATTCAGCCGATGTCATGGACTGCACCATGCTCTGCGCCACGCTTTGCGCGATGCTCCGCACGGGGCCTGCAATAGCATTGGCCTCGGGCCGAATCAGCTCCTCGCGCTGCTGAAGGCTTTCAACCTGTTTTTGCAGTTCTTCATAGCGCGACTTCAGCCCGGCATGGACATCATCATGTTCTTTCTTTTTTCCCTCCATTTCCGCAATGACCGATTTGAGCGTGCCCTGCTTCTCAAGCTCTTCGGCCTCCTTGATCGCGGCTTCTTTTTTTGCTTTCAGAAGTTCAATATCAGGCTGCATTAAGTCCTGGCTCGCTGGTGCGGGATACTGCTGGGCGTCAAGGGCCGCAGCAGGTGAGGAGGCAACAAGGATTACCGAGATAATAACAAGCAGTATATGTTTCATTGCACCACCCCCCTGAGCGGAAGATTGACAAACTCGGTTGATTTGCTACGCCTTGCGTTATCCATTGCCTTTTTTATCTCCTCGCCGTATTCTTTGGACACCGGAGCCCACTCCTTGCCGTTGTATATGCCCGCCTCCTTATCATCAATTGTCCGCATGAACATCGCGACCCGGCCAAGCCGGAACAGATGCACCTGCAGCTTTTCACCCCTGTACTGAATCTCGCCCATGCTGTTCTCCACGGAATAGCCGTAGTCCATTTCAGTCTTGAGAGCATCAAGCACCTTTTTCAATTTCTCTCCCATGCTGATCTTGGAATCCGCAACGGTGTACTTCAGTTCCGAAAGGGCTTTCGTGCGTTCATCGCGCAAAAAGGGAAAGTCTTTGTTCACATTCTCCTCCAGCCGCGCAATGACGTCCTTCAGATAGGGCACAAGATTCTGCCGCATATTTTCCAACTCAATGATTTTGTTATTGGTTGCAGTAATGTATTGTTCCTGCTTAACAATGATGTCCTTCATGCGCTCGATATCCGCTGCAGTTCCCCGCATCCCTTCTTTTAATTCATAATATTTAATTTTCAGGTCTTTCTGCGCCTGCGCGCCGACCGGCTTTTTCTGTGCGCCTTCGCGGGTCTTGATCGATTGTTCGATGCCCTGATTGATCTGCCCGGGCTGCGCAGCCTGCGCCGCAGGCGCCATACCCAGCACCAGTACAAGCAGCCATAGGTGTCGTTTTTTCATGCATGTGCTCCTCTCTGTGATGTGCATTTTTGGTTAAAGAATAATCGCGGTGCGTTAACAGCAAATAAAGTCCGGGTTAATTTCCGGTTAAATGTATGGCCGGCCCTCCGGCCGGAGCACTTTGTCCGGCAGGATATCGGGCAGAAGTATGGCTGTGATTAAGGCTGCGTTAAAAACAGGTTAAGGCAACCGACGGGCGAAATTGAAAGCTGCACGAGGAGCCACATACTGCATACAGTCGAAATCACATGCAGAGTCATTCCGGCCTGCCCGGAATCTGACGGGAATAACCTCTGCAAGGGCGGATTCAAAACCCAATACTTGTGAATTAAGAAAGATGAATCTGTCACCCCGGTGAAAACCGGAGTCTGGAAAACGTATAAATAATTGATAAACCTGGATTCCGGCTTTCACCGGAATGGCGAAAAACATGTATTTC
Source organism: uncultured Thermodesulfobacteriota bacterium (assembly GCA_964400575.1). Classification (GTDB taxonomy): domain Bacteria; phylum Desulfobacterota; class WTBG01; order CAIYCZ01; family CAIRTM01; genus CAIWCT01. The sequence continues at coordinate 11,008 of CAYNVA010000413.1, forward strand.
TGGATTTTTACGGCCTCATCAATTTTATACACCTATGCACTTGTATTGGGTTTATCCCCTGCCCCTGCGTCTACCGCTGCGGCATGTCTATAAAAAAAATAATGCCCCTCTTAACAAAAAATTTACAAAAACGGTGTAAGCTTTCCGGAAAACAAAACAGGGCGGGTATGAATATCGGGAGCGGTATGTATAAGAAAACCACACGGACTTTGGCTGCCTGCGCAGCCGCGGCGTTTGTTGCCGTAGGACTCTATCTATATATATGGTGGCTGCCGTCTGACCGGGGCGTTGCACTGCACAGTGTCATCATGCGGGAGCTTACAAATAAAGAAAGCTCCTCCCAGCGCTGGTACAGGTCGTCTGGGAGCATGAAGACCAACGGCGCTGCCCTGGTCGTGCACGGCCTGAACGTCAGGCCTGAAATGATGGAACCCGTTATTGCCATTCTGAACAGTGCCGGCATCGAGGCGCTGAACGTCTCGCTGCAGGGCCATGGCGGCAACTTCATGCGCCGCGGGAGCCCCCCTGCCGACGAGAAACGCGACCGCATGGAATCCTTCAAAAGCGTCTCGTATTTTTTATGGCTCAATGAAGTCCATCAGGCCTATTTAAAAGTTATGCTCCGGGCACGCAAGCTCGGCGTGCCGGTTTTTTTTGTCGGCTACTCCCTGGGCGGCTTGCTGGGCTGCGACCTGCTGGCTGCAAAACCCGGCGTTCATTTCGACCGCATGGTTCTTTTTGCCCCGGCCTTAAAGCTCCATCTATCCATCGGCTATCATCTGAAACCGCTCGAGCCGTTCCCCGATTTCGTCATCGACAGCGATGCTCCGGAAGATCAACGTGCCAATGACGGGACACCCGTGGCAGCCTATGCGGCCCTGCTTGATGCAATCGGAGATATTGAAGCCCATCCTGGTTTGAAGCTCAATGTGCCGGCCCTTGTTTTTATGGACAAAGAGGATGAATTTGTTTCTTTCGAACAGCTGCAGGAGTTTATCCATGATAATGGATTTGACCGCTGGGAGATCGCTGCCGTAGCAAAAGACAATGCTACCGATGCTGCTGTCGCGCATCATATGATACTCAACGAGCGCAGCCTGGGTGCGGACAGTTGGAATGAAGTGGCGCGTTTAACCATAGTGCATCTTCTTAAGAGCACTGCCGTCTTGAAACCTTCACCTGTAAACCCGCAGCGCCGGTACGGCTCGCCGTACAAACGGTAAATAAACTGTTCAGTGTTGTTGCCATAGTGATGCTCCAGCCGGTTTCATTCCTAACCTGCTGATTTAATTGAAAATTATCACAAGCTTAACGCAGACTTAACCCGCCGCGTTTATACTGAATGCAGAAAATAAAAAGTTAAAGGACTGCAGCATGACAGCACCTGTACTTTCCTACCCTTTCAGAAGCGGCGGAAAGACTACTCCAGAAAGGCTTTGTGGAGCCCTCGGCATAAGCAGCGCCGCAGGCGATGCCTTTGCCGCAGCCCTGCCCTTTACCGCAGGCGATGTGACGGCCGGAGTTGAAAACGAGCTGCAGACCGTTGTGATAGGCGGCAGGGATACGGTTGACCTGCCCCGCTCAATTGAGCAGTCCAATTATTATAAAAACATCATCCGGCGCACCCTGTCCGGCGATACCTCGCAGCGGCTTATTGCCGAGCTTGACCAGTATCTGAACAATAACCGCGACAATGTCTGGGAGCACAGCTGGGTGCGGTTCCCGTACCGCTGTCTGAGCGCCTATGCGCGTTCGATATTCCATGACGATCTGCGCGCCGATAAAAGCGACCCGCAGAGCCCGGACCGCAGTGATGCCGCAAAATTCATCATCAAGGACAGGGGAGAGCGGTGCGTGCGCGTGCCGGTCAGTTATCTGCTGAAGCTTGCGCTTGCCGATGCCGTCAGCGCCTCGGCGTTCACACCCGAAGCGGTGCGCCAAACCGGACGGCGGTTCATGGAGCATTTTCTCAATGACAATACCTCGCCTGAAACATTTTCATTCTATACGCCGGCGCTGCTGCCAGGCCGCGGCATGGGCGTGCAGCCTGCCCGTGAAACAGCGCTGCGGTTTCTGCTGACCCAGCTTTTGATACAGTACGGCGAAACCCGGTTCGGGCTTGCCGCCAGCGGCCAGCGCGTTTTTGCCTATTTCGCGCCGCATCCACCCGTGCGGCAGAAGCGCCTGAACAGTATAATCAGCGACGGGTTCTACCGCGAGCTGTTCATGAGCCCCTGCCTTTCGGGCTGGGACCGCGGCCAGGACAAGCACCAGTACATGATACTGTGCCACCAGGTGCTGTCCCGCAGTCAGCTCAATACGCTTGCCAAGCTCAAGGAGGCGGGCATTATTACGCGCGATCTGGTTGTGCTGCCGAATTTGTCAAATATCAGTCTTGCCAATAACGGAACCCATGTCAGTCTCGGGAGCTGCAAACTGACGGGCCTGCTCGGGGCAGCGGGCTCCTCGTTCACCGCAGGCGATGAAAAATATTGCGGAGACCTGGTTATAAAAATCGTCGAACATTTTCTGCCTCTGTTTGTGGGCACGTACAGCGCGGCGCCCTACCGGCTGGAGTTCGGCGATTTCCATCCCGAGACCGTGCTCGGATTTCTGCCCCATGAGCTTGACTATACGCATTTGCGCATGCTGTGGCGGCGCTGGAAGCTGAAGGCGGATGTGAAAATCATGGGCCAGCCGCTGACGCCTTTCGGCCCACCCGCGCTTGACCGGTTTGTAAGCGGGCTGTTCAAACTCCGGGGCGACTTTGTTCAGGATTACCGGTTGATCGATTATCCGGTTGCGCTCATGAGCACTGACCAGAGCCCGGCGCTTGACGGCTCGCCCGGCAATGACCTGCGCTTGAAAAAAGATCTTGCCGATCTGGGCGTTTTCGACGAGCGCATGTCGCCCTATCTGTTCTACCGGCTTCGGCAGCATGCTGCTATGGGGTTTTCGGGTTTTGAAGGCCGTTATTACAGCCTGTTTGAAACACTGCTTGGCGATATGGCCGACGCGGTAAATCTCCAGACACTTCTCACTGCTCTGGCCTATAAATATATTGCCAGCGGGCGGCTCACGCATGAGCATATCCCCGACAGCCCGACCTTTGAAAGCGAACGGCGGCAGATATTTTTCGGCGCGGCAATCGGCATACCCACATTCTTCGTGCGCATCGATACGCAAAACCGGTTCATGGCCCATATTCTCGGTAGAATGAAAAAGACCCGCACCAGCAACCGGTATCCCGGTTATATCAGATGCCACAATGATGAGTACCTCCGGGCGCTGCTGACCATCATTCGCCAGGACGGCGCCGATCTCATAGAGCTTATGGGGCTGCAGAACACGCTGGAGCGCTTGGAAGAGCGGATCAATCGCCCCGCAGCATCTGCAGCCGGCCGGCTCACGGCGGGCATTCTTGACCAGTGCGGCGGGCGCTCGGCCATGGGCATGCCCGCAGCTGATTTCAATGCCGCCGCCGAAGGCTATTACCGCACCGTGCTGCGGCGCCAGCATAGCGGGGAAGCACTGTCAGTGTGTCTTGATTCGGCGCGGCTGCTTGACCGCATGGCCCTTGAAGGCCGCGGGCAGTTTCGCGAAACGCTGGCCGAGTTGCTCGACGGGGGCAGCGCCGCGGCATTTGTCGATGGAAACGCTACCGGATTTGCCTCAGGCAGGCTTTCCGAGGAAATGCTTCGAACCTTTATCGCCGTGCTGCTGCTTTGTATTCAGGCCGAAGAGGCGGCAGCCGCTGTTGAGGAAACGCATCATGAAAATATTGCAGCATCAGTATATTGAGCGGGAAACCCGCCGGGTAATGACCGAACAGCTCTACGGTGACCGCATTATTTCCTATCTGTATAACAACGCCCGCGAGCAGGCCCCTGCATTGTTTAAGGCGCTGACCTCGCCGCGCATGTCCGACCTGCTGAGCCTGGTGAATTACGAGCTGCCGGCCCTGTCGCGCCTTGCCGGTGCGCACCGTTTTGTGCGCAGGCTGGGCATCGATCTTACCGAGTGCCTCAATCCGCCCGAAACCATGACCACAGCCAAAGAAATTTTTGAGCGCAAAATTCGCTATTGGGAGACCCGTCCCATGCCCGGCGACCCTGCCGCGGTTGTGTCACCAGCCGACGGCAGAATGCTTGTCGGGTCCCTGGCCGAAACCTCCCAGATTTTTTTAAAGGAAAAATTCTTCAACCTCGGTGAGCTGCTGGGATGGGACCGCGCCCTGTGGCTTCAGCTTTTCAGCGGCGGCGATTTTGCCGTCTTTCGCCTCACGCCAGACAAGTATCATTATAACCATATGCCGGTGGCGGGCCGTGTGCTTGCCCTCTACGAAATTCCGGGCTGCTATCATCCTGCAAATCCGTCTGCTGTCGTCACGGTGGCCACACCGTATTCAAAGAACAAGCGAGTAGTCACTATTATCGATACCGATGTTCCGGGCGGCACCAATGCGGGACTCGTGGCAATGATAGAGATCGTCGCCCTCATGATCGGCGATATCGTGCAGTGCTACAGCAGCAGCTGCTACAACAATCCGCAGTTTATAGCGCCGGGCATGTTCCTGCTGAAAGGGCAGCCCAAAAGCCTGTACCGGCCGGGCAGTTCCACCGATGTGCTGGTGTTTCAAAAAGGCAGGGTGAACTTCTGCGAAGACATCATCGCCAACATGCATCATCAGGGTGCGCAGAGCCGCTACTCCAAAGGGTTCGGCATGCCGCTGGTGGAAACGGACGTAAAAGTCCGTTCCCTTATCGGACGGACAGGAACCGGTTGCGGTTAAGAATATGAGAGGATCATACCTATGACACCCGAACTGTTTACTCTGCTGCTTGCTGCGCCGGTAACACTGCTGCTGGCGTGGGCCTTCAAGCGGCTGCCTGATGAGCGCTGGCAGATGCTGGCCGCTGTGCCGTTGCGCAAGTATCCCGACGGCACCTGGTCGGGGTGCAATCTGACCTGGTACGGCTTTATCAGCGCAACAGCCTATACGGCAGCAGTGGCGGTCTTCATCATGCTGATGGGGGCCATGGGTGTGCCTGCCGCAGCCATTGCCGCCATTACCGTGGCCGTACTGGCCGTCTGCATTCCGGCTTCTTCCATCATCGCGCGCATAGTGGAGCGCAAGCGCCATGTGCTCACCGTGGGCGGGGCGGCATTTGCCGGCATCATCGTTAGTCCCGCTGCGGTGGTTGCCGTGCAGGCGGCGGTCGGGGGTAGCATGGGCTGGGACCTGCGCGTGCTGCCCGTGCTGGCAGCGGTCTGCACCGCCTATTGTTTTGGTGAAGGGCTTGGCAGGCTTGCCTGCATCAGCTTCGGCTGCTGCTACGGCATGCCTCTGCAACGAGCTCCCGGCTGGATGCAACTGCTGTTTTCCCGCTGCCCGTTCATTTTTACCGGCGCGACAAAAAAAATCGCTTATGCCCACGGGCTTGACGGGACACCCGTCATTCCTGTTCAGGCGCTCACCTCCGTCATCAACTGCGCCGCAGGGCTTGCGGGATGCTGGTTGTTTCTGCGCGGCCATGTGCGTGCAGCATTCATAGTGACCGTTGCCGTCAGTCAGCTGTGGCGCATCGCCTCCGAGTTTTTTCGGGCCGACTATCGGGGCGAAGGCCCCATATCCGCCTATCAGATTATGAGCGCCGCCAGCATTGCCTATGCCGCAGCACTTGTCCTTCTGCCGCTTGACGGCCCGGCGGGCAGCATCGACATCACCGCGGGCCTGCGGCTTTTATGGCAGCCTGCGGGCATTATCGGGCTCCAGGCTCTTTGGATGTTTACGTTTCTCTACACCGGCTGCAGCATGGTTACCAGCTCAACCCTGTCATTTCATGTCAGGCATGGCCGGGTGTAACGGCTTTGAGAATATTAACCCATTTTTAATACAATTTTTATCACACCTTAAATAACCGCGGCTATACTGGTCTTTAAGAGTATGCTGAGATGCTTTCTTCAGCGCTACTCCTCCTCTGGGGGGCCACTTGGCCCCCTTCCTTTTTATGCCCGGCCATATTTAACCATCAATTAACCGTGTGCTTATCTGCAGTTAAAATAACAGTGCAATACTCATAGGCAAGCAGCTGATCCGATGATCGATTGCCGGCAGCGGCACAGCATGGTTTGTTCGGCAAGTAACCGCGGCTCACCCCGCGGTAAATATGATTCAAACAATCAGAAAAGGAGTATTGCTATGAATTTTCCCGTAAGAATCGTGACGCTGAGTCTGGTGTGCAGTCTGTTTGCGGCTGGGCTCATGGGTTACGGGAGCATGAAGCGGAAAAGCATTGTTGATCTGCCGACCGGCGAGGCTGCGGTTGAATTGGCGTTTTCTATGCCGACGGAGGATATTGGAATACCCGCCGTATGGCCGTTGGCGGCGTCAGTACCTGATGCCTATTACGATCTTATCGCCGTTGCTTTTCCCTGCGGTTGTACATATGAAAATCCGTTTTGACCCCAGCATGCTGCATAACTTTTTCAAGCACACGCAATGACATGATGATCTGCGCACAGGATAATTTCACCGCAGAACAGGCGTGCAGCGCTGCTCATCGCGAATGCTTCTGATAAGAAAAAAGAAAGCACCTGGCAGGCAGGGGCTTTCCGGGCTTTTAATATGTCTGGAGCGCTTCAGGCAACGCAGGCGACATACCGGGCTGCATGTGCAAAGGCTGGGATGGGAGCTACTGTGGTGTTCCCGGGGATAAGGGCAGCGCGGTAGAGCTTGAGTGCCTTGATATCGACATAGGATGTATAGGGCAGGATCGCAAGATCGCTGCGGGGTCCTGTGCCTGCAAGGGCGTCCCTTATCATGGTTGATGAAGCCTCAAAGGGCAGTGACTCAAGAAAATGCACAGCAAGGCTGGTCTCTACCTGGGCTTCATGTGCGCCCGCGCCCCGTTCGATGAATGCTGCGCTTATTGCATGCATTGCGGGCTTATATGAAAATATCCGCGTATCCATATGCAGCTCCAGCTTCACGAGCGTATCGGGATACTCGGTGCCGGGATAAAACCTGCGGTAATGGTCGCCGCCCGCGATATAAAACATATCC
>CAYNVA010000414.1:0-5027 GCA_964400575.1 uncultured Thermodesulfobacteriota bacterium
AATTTTCTCATCACCTTAGTCTCTGCCTGTCATCTATCAATTCATGGCTTTAATGTCAATAAAACCTGTTGCCAGATGGACTTGGAGCGATTATAGTGTTCGTATAAAAAAAACGTCTTCTAAGCGCGCTAAATGCTCCACTTAAATAAAAGGAATTACAACACATTATGCTACAAGAGCTCATACGTGAGATTAGAAACTATCCTGGTATAACACGAAAACGCGATATCTGCAAAATAACCTCCCCACTTTCCGACATGGTAAATTTTGGAAATACGGCGGTAGGATTTGGCGATGATGCTGCGGCGATTTATCACAATGGAGAATATCTTCTGTTTGCAGCAGATGGGATCTGGTCAGGTCTTATCGAGGCAAATCCCTATGGCGCCGGCAAGGCATCAGTCATGGCAAGCGTCAACGATATTTATGCCATGGGCGGCAGGCCACTTGCTATGGTCAATGTACTGGGAATACCCGATGCTTCGTATTACGATGAAATAGTGCGGGGCATACGTAAAGGTTGTGAAAAATTTCGCGTGCCGATGGTCGGAGGCCACCTGCATCCCGACACTCGTGAGGCAGCGCTGTCTGTTGCAATCCTTGGAGTTGCAAAAAAACTGCTTCGGAGTGATAATGCCATGCCAGGGCAGGATCTGATCTTTGCTGTTGATCTTGAGGGCCGGGGCTTTCAGTGCAAGCCCGTTCTCAGCTGGGACACCAATTCCGGGAAAACCTCCGAGCAGGCCCTGGCCCGGCTCAATATTTTACCGCTGCTTGCAGAAGAAGAACGCTGCGCCACCTGCAAAGATGTGAGCAATGGCGGGCTGCTCGGCACTATTGCTTTATTGCTTGAAACATCTAAAGTCGGGGCAATTGTGAACATTGATACTGTGCCCCGCCCGGCTGAATTTCCTCTTACTGACTGGCTGAAAGCTTTTCTGAGCTATGGGTTCATTCTCGCCGTCAACAAAGAGCTTACAGCTGAAGTTATACATGCATTTTCACAGCAGCGTATCACCGCAGTTGTTATAGGCACAATCACTGCCGAACGCTGCCTGCGCGTATCCCTTGCAGGTGAACAGGGAATTCTTTTTGATCTGGTGCGAGAGCCTGTCACGGGAATCATAGTGGACTGATGAGCCTTTTCAGCCCACAGGCTGTTCCGCGTGCTTTTTTTATGGTTCTGCAGTGACCCTGCGCAGGACTGTTATAGCAACATGCACCTGAGATGAAATCCTTCATTTCAGGGGTCATGCACCTACTATGGTGCAGTCATAACCGCCCGGAGTAATCAATATGTATTGTCCAAAATGCACTAAAGAAATTCAGCACGCCACTGATTTGACATGCCCGTACTGCGCAGCCGCTCTTGTGGACAGGCCACCGCTGTCGGACAACACCCCAGCCGACTCAAGCGACAACCACGCGCATGCGGTTTTCGAAGCTGATGCAATGCTGCATGACGGCACGCTTCCTGCCGATTCCACTTCAATGCAGCACGCATCGCAAGAGAATGTTTTTTTTCTTGCAGACGAAGTCGATGACGCCGACGACAAAAAAATCGACTATGATGACCCCCGCCGAATAACGTCTGCATCACAGGATTCCTCAGAACAGGGCATGACCCTTGATGCCGTATTCAGGCAGATACTTGATGCAAAAACAGCCGCATCAGAGGATATACCAGCCGAGCCCGCCGGTGGTTCACACGCCAGCACTGCTGCTTCCGGCACACATCAGGATCATTCCCGGGAGCTGCTCGATAAAGCATTTGAAGAAATAAATACGGATGATCGACGTGCAACCGCTTCAGGCACAAAATCACTCGCCATTACCATGCTGCTGGGGGCGCTTGTACTGGTATGCGTCATCGGAGCCGGCATCTATTACCTGAAACATACACCGGCCCGTGAAACAGCCATGCAAATGCCTGTAAAAGTTCTTTCATTGCCCGCTTCAGATGCGCAGGCGCCAACTTTAAAAAGCTCCGGTGCTACGGAGCAAAAAAGTCCGGGCGTAACCGCCCGGACCACACAGGATGGTGTGGAGGCGCCACAGGAACCTGCCGCCCCTCCAACACCTGTTCAAGAGGCTGTTCGTCATACACCTGAGGGAAGCAGCGTACAAAATATGCAGGGGGGAGCGGCTGAGCCGACTCAGTCATCAGAGGCAGGTCTGCCTCAAAAAAGTGCGGCTGTATCCGGTGAGCTCGCATCAATAAACGCGACTCCGCAGACGCCCCCTGCCCAGATGCATGCTCAGCCGCAACAAAAAAATGACGGGGTGTCCGGCGGCGTTGATACCACACAGAGCAGTACCACATCATCTTCCATACATAATGTCGCCAATTCCGGAACCGGATCGCACATGCTGCTGTGCGGTTCCTTTCAAAACAAAGACAAAGCGCTTAATCTGGCTGAAAAAATCAAGTCTAAGGGGTATCCGGCATTTGTTGAAAAAGCCGATCTTGGACCTAAGGGGGTATGGTACCGCATTAAAATAGCTGGGATTTCAAAGGATGCAGCAGAGAAAACCCGGGATGAATTGAAAATAAAATTAAAAATTGACGCAATTATTGCACAGCGCAAATAAACTGCTCATCGGCGAACAGGGCAGAGCTGCAGGCGTTGTGCCTGCCTTATTGTCTCCTGATGTATACCTCGCGGGCCATCTGTGTTCGCCATGCAAAGCATCAACAGCGGTAGTATCCCCTGTCCCTGCCGTCTGGCTCAATGCATATACAGCAGAACTGCGCATACAGCAAGACCGTACAAAACCACAGTAAGCAGTATGGGCCTGTCGTTAAGAAGTGCTTTTTCCGGGCTCCCGCCCTCATTCTTCTGGTGAATCAAATAGAGGTAGCGAAAAATACCGTAGAGAACAAAAGGGATTGTATACTTGAGCTTGTCGCTGCCGAATTTTGCAACCGTCTCAGCAGAAACCGTATAGAGGATGTAGGCAATAAGGGTTGCTGTTGTGACTATTGAAATCATCTGGTCCAGAAGGTCAGTACTGTATTCATACAAAATCCTGCGATGTTCCGCCGCACCATCCTCAAGCAGCACGAGTTCATGGCGGCGCTTGCTGAGCGCAAGAAAAAGCGCCAAAAGAATTGTGCAGAAGAAGAGCCATGTGGAAAAAGTCACCTCAATTGCCACCGCACCCGCTGCAACGCGCAGCAAAAAGCCTGATGCGATGCAGAATACATCGATAATAACTACATGTTTAAGCCAGATTGAATAGGATAACTGAAGCACAAGATAGCAGGCAGCCAAAAGAACAAACTGCCAGTTGAGAAAAGACACAGCAAAAAGCGCCGAGCCGACGAGCAGCGCTATCAGGAACAGCACTGCAGTGCGGGGCTTGAGCAGACCGGAGGCAAGCGGCCGAGTGCATTTAAGCGGATGCCTGCGGTCCTGTTCGATATCCAGCAAGTCGTTGATAATATAAACAGCTCCGGAAAGTACGCAAAACACGGCGCAGGCCAGAAACGTTTCAAGAACGAGCGGGGCCTTTAAAAAATTCTGCGAAAATAAAAGCGGCGCAAAAATAATGGCGTTTTTCGTCCACTGCTTTGGCCGCATATTGCGAAATAACAGATAGAAGGTGCTTGCTTTCATCGCTGTGCGTACCTGTGCATACTGTTTATCTTTAGCGAGCAACCATCCAGACACCTACACTGATCACGGCGATCCCCGAAATCTGTACAATGGTCAGACTTTCTTTAAATAAAACCCATGAAGCAAGCACCACGATAATGTAGCCGACACTGGTGTTGATGGGATAAGCGACGCTTAAATTCATTTTAACGAGTGCATAATTATAGGCGGCAAGACCAAGGGCAAAACAGCTGATACCGCCCCAGATAAGAGGGTTGGTGGCCATATTGATGAACACGTCGATCACCTGATTGTTTTCTTTGGGTTTGAGTGCGCCGGCCTTCATGAAAATATTGGCAGCTGCATTCAGCACAATTGAAATGGCAAGCACAACATAGGTTTTGAACATGATTACATATCCTTTCGCACTGCGTCTATCGTATTAGACAGGCGCTCCTTTAACTGGAAAGTCTCTTTAAATGCTATTTTCCGGGCAGCATATCTATTCAAGCGGGTCTTCACATTAAAATTTATCTGTTGCAGACACCCTTCCTTTAATTCCAATACATGTGCATTAGACGTATAAATAAATTGAAAAAATAAATTCTCAGCTTCATTCCGGCTTGTCCGGAATCTGTTCCACCGCAGCGTAAGGATTCCGGATAAGCCGGAATGACAGGAATGGTGTTGTTTACAAAAAATAGTATCTCATCCTGCAAAATCAAATGTGAAGGCCTACTAGCATTTGCAAATTATTTGAATTTATGTTTTCATTGTATACAAGTAATGTGCTGATGCCGAACAACTGGATTTTAGCATGTAATACAGCACAATTACATACTGCTTTTTTTTTGTCAATGGGAACGCACGCGTATGAACAACATTGCAGGCAGGCGGAAAAAGGCGCTCATTTTGACCTCAACATTCCCGCGATGGCAGGGCGATACGGATCCACCCTTTGTTTTCGACCTTGCTCGTCGTCTTGCTGATGCGTGCGACATTATCGTTCTGTGCCCGCACGCACCCGCAACCAAAACCCGTGAAATAGTTGCCGGCATACTGGTTAAACGCTTCCGCTATTTTTTCAGCACATACGAAACCCTGGCTTACGGAGGCGGCATTCTGAACCGGTTCCGGCAAAGCCGACTGTATTACTGTCTTGTACCGTTTTTTCTCGCAGGCGAACTGATCGCAACAATACGCTCCCTGCGTTCTGACAGGCCCGATATCATAAATGCCCACTGGCTCATCCCGCAGGGATTAATTGCAGTACTGGCAAAGATTATGACCCGAACAAAGGCTCCTCTTGTCTGCACGCTCCACGGCGGAGATATCTTCGGGCTTCAAGGCTCTGTTCTGGCAGCGCTGAAAAGCTTTGTGCTCAAGCGATGTGCTGCGGTCAATGTCGTGAGCAATGCCATGGCAGAA
>CAYNVA010000415.1:0-1888 GCA_964400575.1 uncultured Thermodesulfobacteriota bacterium
TGCAAGCAGGATACCCAGCACTTCGCTTGAAAAATCGAAGGTAAGGGCAAGGGTGAACAGAAAGGCAAGATAGACGGCAAGCCCCCCGAGGTAGGCAGTGGGCGTGTCATGGGTTTTCAGCTTGCCGTCGGGCCGGTCGACAATGTCATATTTCAGGGCCGCCTCGATGACGATGGGCGTTATATACAGGCTCAGGCCAACGGCCAGAATGAATGAAAAAAAGCATTCGCCTAAGAATTCTATACGCAGCAGTTGCATTGCAGTACTCCTGTTGTGTGGACACGGCGCAATGTATAATTCAAAATTTATGATTCAAAATATATGAATTTTTTCAATCATGAATCCGAAATTTTGAATTAAATATTTTCTAACCGTAGGGGAGGGGTTTATCCCCTCCCGAGGGCGGGCATAAAGCCTGCCTCTACATTAAAAATCCCAAACCTTTTTCAATCTTGAATTTTGAATCCGCAATCTTAAATCACTTCTTGCTGCAGCGCAGTTCATCATACAGGCCGACGGTAGCCGCGACAGTTGCAGCAATTGAAAATTTTTCTCTGGCCAGGCGCCAGCCTGCCTCGCCCATGGCCCGTGCGCGCTGCCGGTCGCGGGCAAGGCTCAGCAGGGCCGCGGCAAGCTCTCCAGCATTGCCGGGAGCGCAGAGCAGGCCGGTGCGGCCATCCTGCACGAGCTCGTCCATACCGGCAATGCGGGAGGCCACAACCGGCTTGCCCGCAGCCATTGCCTCCAGGACGGCATTGGACATGCCTTCCCACAGCGACGGCAGCACCATGGCATCCATGCCCGCCATGGCCTGCGCGGCAGTATCGACCAAGCCCATAAAGCGCACCAGGTTTTCAATACCCAGGTCTGCGGTCATTTTTTTAAGGGCCCCTTCATCCGGGCCTTCACCGTACAGATAAGCCTGTACCGGGGGCTCCTGCCCGGCCAGGAGCTTCAAGGCATGCAGCAGCACCGCATGTCCCTTTTGCCGATGAAACCGCCCGAGCAGTGCAATTTTGAAAACGCCTTGATCCCCAGTCGGCGGCGGCAGGTCGGGGCACTCTATGCCGTTGGGGATCGTGATGATTTTTTCAGGGTTAATGCCTGCGCGGGCAATCGCCTCCAGCCGCACGGCTTCCGAAACAGCCGTGTATGTATCTACCATTGCTTCGGTCATGCGGTCAACAAGATGCGGCAGAATTCCTGCCTCGGTGACGCGCAGCGATGAGATGACAATGGGCACACTGAGAAGTCTGCCGGCAAGCCTGCCGCAGATATTGGCGCGGAAAAGAAATGAGTGGATGATGTCGGGCCTCACCCTGCGCACCAGGCGAGCAAGGCCGATACATGCCGGCAGGAAGTTCAGGGCTGCCGTGAGGCCGCCCGACTCGGCAAGCTCAAGGGTGTGAAAGCCTGCAGCAGCTGCAGCCATGCGGGGCCCGAAAAGCCCGGGCTTTTTCAGCGAGCAGACATGGGCGGTGAACCGGGCCGGATCGAGCCTGCGCACAAGCTCCCAGAGCGCTTTCTCCGTGCCGCCGGCATTGGTGGCGGTAATGAGATACAGTATGGTTGTGTGTTCCACCATGGCCATTATATGCCACGGCTGCGGCAGGTCTGTCGATAAAAAAAACCGGCTTGTTCTCGGCAGCCGGTTCTTTTTAACTCAGTTGAAATTTTTTATTTTATCTGATGGGATCCGAATTTACGCATTTACAATCCAAAATCCAAAATTTCTCAAAGCTCTTCCCCCGTGAGCCTGCGATATGCCTGGATGTAGCGCTCTGCGGTTTTCTCGATGATACCCGCAGGAAGGGTCGGCGCAGGCGGCGTCTGATCCCAGTCAAGGGAGAGCAGGTAGTCGCGCACAAACTGCTTGTCATAGCTGTTC
>CAYNVA010000416.1:0-8354 GCA_964400575.1 uncultured Thermodesulfobacteriota bacterium
CGTCGCAGTTGTCATCGATGCCGTCGCACAGGGCATCACTTGCTGCAGGCATGCCGGGCGTGCAGCTATCCTGCTCTACGCCGCCAACGCATGAGGTGCTGCCCGTGGCTGCGCATGCCCCAACGCCGCAGGTTGTCGGCACACTCACATACCCTTCATCGGTTGCACCGTCGCAGTTGTCATCGACGCCGTTGCAAACTTCAGTTGCGCCGGGGTAAACTGCGGAATTATTGTCATTGCAGTCAAAGCCCGTGCTGTTGTCGACATAACCCGCTGGAGCTGCGCAGGCCAGTACCCCTGTTGTATTGTCACCGTAGGTGTCATTGTCGGCATCCACATAGAAGAACTTGCGAACGGGGGAGTCTTCATCAATCTGGCCGTCGCAGTCGTCATCGATGCCGTTGCAGATTGAGGCATTGTCTGTCTCATCGGCTACTGCCGGCGTGCCCGGCGCACACGCCGTTTCCACACCGCCCGAGCAGCTCGACGCCACATTCCCGGCCGCACAGGCGCCAGGCAGGAAGCAGCTATTGTCACTCACATAGTCTTCATCATACCAGTCGTCGCAGTCGTCATCGATGCCGTTGCAGATTTCGGCGGCGCCTGTCTCATCGGCTACTGCAGGCGTGCCGGGCACGCAGCTATCCTGCTCGACGCCGCCAACGCATAACATGCTGCCCATGGCAAAGCAGGGGCCATAGCCGCAACCGGTCGGGTAACTCACATAGTCTTCATCTGTTGCATTGTCGCAGTCATTATCGATGCCATTGCACACATCGGTTGCGGCGGGGTTGAGAGTGGAATCGGTGTCGTCGCAGTCAGGGCCCCACGTGCAGTTATCGCCATACCCGTCGCCATCGGCATCAATGCAGCCGGCACAACCGGGGCATGCATCTAAATATTCCACATAGCCGGTGCCGCCGCTGCCTCGGCCGTCGATGGACCAGATGGTATCCGGCGTTACGCCAACGACATTATCCATGCGGCTGTTGGCCATGTCGGGCAGGTTGGTCCAGGCCCAGGTGGCGCCGTTGTAATGGCCGCGCACAACCGAGGCGGTGCCGGACATGCCGGGCGGAGAGCCGCCCAGCTGGTAGAAATCGCCCTGGAAAAAGTCGCCTTCCACGCGGTAGCGCGCTACGCCGGTATTGCCGGCAAAGTGCCAGGCGTTGTCGGCATCATCCCAGTAATAAGCCTGGTCGGTGACGGTAGCAAAGCTGTTGATGGCACCGCCCACATACCAGAACTGGTCGCCGCCGGCAGCGTGCAGCACGCCGTCCGCCGCGCCGAAGGGATCGGTGGGGTAGGCGGCCATGGTAGCGTTTTCAGATTCCCAGGCGCCGGGCGCAGCCTGGCTCAGGTTGTAGCACTGCGTTTCCCGGGTCAGGACGTTGGAGTTGTCAACGCCGCCGCCGATGCACAGGTATTTGACGCCGTCGATGGTGCCGACCCAGGAGTTGTGGAAGTCGCGCGCGCTGGTGATGTTGTCCAGTTGGGTGAAGGCGTTGGCAACCGGGTCGTAGACATAGGCTTCAGTATAGGTGCCGCCGCCGGGTGTGCTGGCGCCGCCGGTGACATAGCACAGGTTGGTTACGTTGTCATAGGCCCAGTCGGGCGCCCAGCGATCGGCGGGGGTGCCGGTTGCACCGGGGTCAAACCAGGTGTTGTTATCGTGGTTATAGCCCCAGAAGCCAGATATGCCGGACTGGTCGCCCAGGAGATAGGTGACCCACTGGCCGGAAGTGTTTTGCGCTGTGCAGCCATCGCGGGGATAGCCCACGCCGGCCCATGCCGGGGCAGAGCCGGCAACAGCCTGCCATTGCGGCAAGGCACTGACGGTATGGCTGATGGTGGCATTGACGCCATAGCCGTTGCCGATTGCCTGGAGAAAGCCGGTCACATTGTCGCCCTGTACCGTGCACAACTCAGGTGTCAGCTCAACCTGAAAACCCTGCGTAGCGTTATTGAGCACATAAAGCTGAGCCGGGCCGGTGAGCGTGCCATTGAGGCCGGGTACGTTGTAGGTGATATCAAACGTTGCGTTATCGCCCGTATTGTTCATCAGGGTGAGGTTGTAGGTAGTTGACAGACCGTTGCAGCCTTCGCCCGTCTGTGAAGCCGGGGTCAGGGACACGCCCGGCACGCATAGCGGGATGCTGGCCTGCGGATTCACTGCCTCGTCGCAGGCAGTCTGGCCCGAAGGAGTATAGACATCGCTGCTGCAGGGATGATCCGGCGGAATGCCCCAGTCGTCGCCGGACCAGTACCACGACACAGGCGCATCGACCACGCCTGATCCTGAGGTCACATCGAAGCAGTAGTAGGCTGTGCACTGGTCGGAAGGGTTGGCCATGTTGCGGTGGTGCGATATATTGACCTCGTAGGGCGCGGTCAGGAAGCTCCAACTGAAGCTGCCCCAAGTGCCGCCGCTGATGCAGGACGGCGTGCCCGTGACATAGACGTTGGTCACTGTCCAGTCGGTGGGAAATTTCTCCCAGACATTGTAGGCCCACGCATAGTCGTTTGTGAAGGACTCGGCTCGGAAACAAAAGGTCTGCGTCGCACCCGGAATGAAACAGGTGTTGCCGCCGACCGACGAGTCAAAGACGACATAGGAGCCGCTGATCGACTCGATGCCCGGACCCTTGTGGCCGGACCTGGTTTCATCATTCTTAAAGGCGGCAGGTGCTGCGCCGGTGAATGCCACCTGCTTGTCGGGCTTTGTTTCTGAGCTTTTCACCAGCCGGGCCTTGTCAGACTGTACCGCAGTCTGCGCGCCGGCAGTCCAGGCCAGCAGGATTGCCGCCAGAGCCAGAGCAGAAATCAGATATGCCGCTTTTTTCTTTTGTTTCATCGGGAGCCCTCCTTTTTGTGGATTATTATATATGCACCAAAACGTAAACGATTTCATGCGTTCAACTGCACTCTGTAACCAGACAAAAGCCTTTATAAGTCTCTATTATGCAAGCGTATTAGGGATAGGTGGGTAGTAACTGTGTTGCTAGCATATAAAAAAACCCCCTACAAGCTTTTTTTGTACAGCTTTTATGTGTGAGCGGCACCGGGTTTTTCATTAAAGGGCATTAAAGGGGACAGCGCCCTTTACTGTTTTAAAGGGCGCTGTCCCCTTTACGGAAAATTTTTTTGAAAGGGCTTCGAGAAGGTTGATTATTTTCCGGTCAGAGGCTATGTTGTTTACAGCAGCACTTTTAAGCCAAAGAATGCCCTGTTTGGCTCACCAGCGCAGGCTTCGGCTCTGCCGGGGCTGGCGCACGATCACTGTGAACATCAGGAGAAAGGACTAGTATGAGCGAGGTAAAAAAAACACCGCATACGCCCATTGAAATTCTGAAGGCGGCGCTGAGCAAAGAGCAGAGCTCCTATGCCTTTTATGATGACCTGCTGCAGCAATCCACAGTGGGGTTCGTGTCTGATCTGCTGGAGGAGCTGCGGGACGCGGAATTTCACCATATGAAAATGATAGAAAAAAAGATCGGCGCCCTGGAGCGAGGCTGAACACGTGCGCCCCCATTAATTGCTGCATTAAAACAACAGGTGAATGTTCAGCGTTTTCCCTCGAGGTTGAGCGCTGCGAGGTATTGATTTATTTAGGATGCCCCCTTGTTTTACCCCAATTTGAGCCTCGCCAAACAGCTGATGCAGCAGGTCATGAGCGAGCCCAAATTTGCTTTTTATGAAGTAAGGCGTTATATTTTTAAAAACAAAATCTGAGAGCTAACAATAAACAGGTTGTGCATGTCAAAGGAGTATCTATGAAGAAAAATAGTATCGTTTGTTTGTTTTCTCTGCTGGTGGTTATGTGCGCGCAGGCTTCATATGCCGCCACTGATAAGGTCGCGGTTCTGATTACCGGATGGGGCATTCCGGTGGGATATAATTTCAACTATGCCTGGACCACAAGCGATTACCCCCGCATCGGCGACAAAACGGAAACCGAAAACCAGGCCTGTAAAATCGGCCATGTGGGCGAGTTTCCGTATCAGTCCCACATTAACATGATCCCCTGGGCCATTACCTACAACACGCCGGAATTCGGCTCTGAATGGTACGACTATCACGGCATTTATAAAAAAGAGGGAAATAAATATATCAGTCCCGCCATTAATCTCGATTCGGATTTAAAGAAACCGGAGTATATGATCGAGATAGCGGATAACGCGAGCCTGCTTGATAACGCAACCATAACCCCGCTCAGGGAAGTTAAGGATCAGTCCGGCGTGCTCACCTATCCGCGCGACCCGCGTGACAACACGACGGATTATCTTGACGGCTGGTACCGCATCGGGAGCTTTGCCAACCCGTTCCCCAACGGCATGCACGACCTGGTTGAGTCGGGTCCGCCGCTGTATATGTGGCTTTCCGGCATTTTCGGCACGCCCAATGACAACAGCCCCGCAGCAAGCGCCCAGCCGCCGGCGGTCGCGGCCCAGGACGAGTATCTCAAAACCCTTATGGAAAATGCTTTCGGCGACAGGGTCGATATGCGCTTCGGCTACTATACGGCCATGCCGGGATACACAAAAATGGAGGATGACGTAGCCGAAGAGTTCGCCAATGAAGGCTTCCGCAAAATGATCATCGCCCGGGAAACTACGGACCATAACCGGTATGCCAATGAGTTTATGAGCGGCAACTATGTGAAAGAGCGGCTCTGCGAGCTTGATGTTTTGGATGACATGGAAATCTACCAGTCGCGCCAGGTCGGCCGCACACCCGAGTTCAATGCCATGAATATTAAAAGCCTGAGGCCTTTTATTGAGAACTACGCCGAGGGCAGCACGATCGCCATTGTGTATGTCACGCGGGGGCTCACCTGGGGCAAGGCGGAAACCAGCAGCTGGTTCGGCACAGCCCATCCCTGGTGCAAGGAAGTCTATCATGAGAATGCCTATCTTAATTACCTTTCGTGGAAACAAGCCCTGCAGAAGGAGTTCGGGAGCCGGTATCATCTTGTTTTTACAAAAAATGATATTGACAGCGACAACCGGACCGACAATTTCTACTCCTATGGCCTGTCGACCGATGTCGACCTGAAGGGCTACAGCAATGAGGGTGGTAAGAAAGTCTATTATGGTCTTCGCGATGCTATCGACATGGCCAAGCAGAGCGGCTATGACAAGATCATCGTCGCGCCCTGCCACTGGAATTTTGACAACCTCGACACAGCCATCCGCATGAAGCAGCTTGCCAAACTGCCCCTGACGCCCAAGGCGCTCATGGACAACGGCACCTTCGAGTACACAAGCTGCGAAAACGCCGCCGGCAGGGAAGTGGATTGTGACAATACGACGGCAACTGCGGAAATCACCGTTGCCCCCTCCTACAGCAAGCTGCCCGATGAGTTCGCTACAGCTTATTTTGTCATGCTGCGGGGAGCGCTGGAGCGGTTCGGCCTGTATCCACAGGATGAAAAAATCGTTCCTGCCGCGTCACGGGGCATCACCAAGCTGAAAGGCGGCAGACTGTGGGTGTTAAATCCGTTTAATCCCGCCTTCAGATCCTCTATCGCCATTCCGGCTGACCCCTATCCGACCAAGCCTGATGATTTCTCTCCTGATAATGCCACTGCTGTGAGCGACCCGGCAAACACCAATGACTGCATGTGGGAGGATATGAAAATAAATATTGCCTGGCGGCAAAATCCTCCGGCCATGCAGGAGGGTGTCAGGGCGGTGGGGCCGGCGGTGCATTTCGGGCCGTACCGCATGCTGTTCAACCGCGATGTCACGATACGTATACCCTACAGGTTTTTTGCCGCCCTGGGCAAAGAGGTGACAGCCTATATGTACAACCATGTCACCGGGCAGTGGGATGCTCTGGAAACCGAAAGGGCTGCAGGCGGCATGCTGAAGTTCAAGACAAAGGTGCTCGGGCTGTTCCAGGCAGGTGTTGCAGAGTAACGGGACCCCTGTCCTGTTTGCATGTTAAAAAAGCCTCAAAGAAGCCCGGCGCTTTTTGCGGCTTTTTTCAATTAAAGGCTAACCCGGCGGCATATTCCTGTGTTAAAAGAGAGGACAGCTGCACCGGAACCTGAATATAACCTCACGGCTGTGCTGGAAAAAGCGCCCGAAGCCTTTGCACTGGTTGATAAAAAATGGGATACTTATGGTGTGGACTGATGTTTCAGGCGGGCTGCAGCATGCCTGTATTTCATAAAAAATTGATCAAACATAAGCCTGCCTAAAAACATTCATTTTTTTCTAATCAAAGGAGCATAACCATGAAGTCACACGAGAAAAGGATATACCGATTCTTGAGCATGCTGTGCATGATCGCGCTGGTCTGCACCGTGTCTGCGGGGTGCAAAAAGGGGCCTAAAGCGGTTGAAACCGTCACCGGAGAAGATGGCTCGAAATGGGAGCAGGTGAGCAAACCCGGTTTCGGCAATAAAAATAACGGGAGCATCGTGTCAATGTGTGAGTTTAAGGACAGCATCTATGCCGTGACCAGAAACGATGTGAGCGGCTTTGAACTGTGGCGCACCAAAGGCAGGCGGTGGGAGCAGGTCGAGGTGCCCGGTTTTACGGATGGCATTTTCCATGATCTCATGAACAATGTCTGGTCGGATATAATTGTGTTTAAGGATCATCTGTATGTCGTTGTTTCATCGGGATATCAGGGGTCTAAACTGTTTAAAAGCGTCGGGTTCGAGATGTGGCGCTATGACGGCGAGGATATATGGGAGCCCATTATATCACAAGCCACCGGCACAAGCGTTGAGGGGGCGATAAGCGCCATAGACAGCTGCGCTGCGGGTGACGGCTCTTTGACTGCGTCATTTACGGCGTCCTCTGCTGCCTGGACAGCAGATCAGTTCAAGGACGGCATACTCTGGATCACCTCCGGCGCAGGCCGGGGCCGGGCTTTTGACATCATCGGCAATACTGCCTCCACACTGACGGTGCAGCAGAATGAAGTAGCCAGCTCTGCTGAGCCTGTGACCCCAGCTAATGACCCTGAGTATACGGTATGCGCCGAGCAGACCTTCACCACGGATACGCCTTTCCCGCCCTACACCATCGGTGCAATTGCCGTGGGTGATTCCTTTAAAATTATTAAGGGCGTGAGCGTAAACGGTTTTGGTCAACTCTGGAATAAGGGCATCGTCGATCTTGAAATCTACAAGGACGAGTTGTATGCCTCTGTCGGGTTCAATTATGAAAAGGGCGCCCGCGTCTGGAAATCAACAGACGGCGCAGTCTGGGAGCCGTCATCGCAGTACAGCATGGGCATGCGGCATGGCTATGATGCTGACAACAACTCAACCGGAATCTGTCTTATTGATGGGCAGGAATACCGCAACGGCTCCCCCGTGTCCTCCAGTCTGCCCAAATTTGGCAAATTTACCGTGGGCGGTGATGAGATTCTGATTATCGGCGGCACAGGCACCAGCGGCTGCAATGGCCGTGGTCTGCGCATTTTTCGCCTGTATGCCGATGGTTGGAAGGCCATTGTCGACTATTTTTTTGATACCAACACCACGGGCACCAATGAAAACGGCATCGGTGATGACGGCAGTTCCAGCACCGGATTTGACGCTGCCAATTTTCAGGCATGGAGCTGGGCCGTGTATGATAACGTGCTGTTTACGGGCATTTCCAGGTTCATGGGCGGCCGCATAATGTATACCCCGAACGCCTCACCAGAGGATGGCAGCTGGTTTTATGCAGTTGGTGGTGACTCCTCGGAACAGGATGGTTTCGGCTATAAACCCAATATCTGCTTCAATATTTCAACCTACGACACAAACAAACTCATTGCGGGATCAATAGAAGAAGAGACCTTTGCTAAGCTTGCCGACTCCGCCAACATTATACCTGCGGAGAGGGGCGCCGATATCTGGTGGGCACAGGGCTCCAAAGATGCCCTGACCTGGACGCAGGTCACCAAGGATGCTTTCGGCGACCAGACCATTGTTCAGTTTGAGTCACCGCAAGAGTTTTTTGGCGGCGATTTCTATATTGCCGCTTCGAGCTTCGGCCCGTCAACACCGTTTCCCACAACGCCGATCTATGGGGCTCGCGAAGGCTATACCGGCGCCAAGGTGTATCGTCTGAAATCCAAATTGAAGTAAAACCTGCAGCAGAGATAAAAGGCCCGCTTCGTGCGGGCCTTTTTTATTGGCATACGTGTAAAAATCATCCGCAACCCACATAAAAAGCACTACTGTGCACAGGGTTCGGCTGCCGCATACTAGTACCTTGTCAATTTAAAATTTAGAAGTTGATCAACCTCCCCCAACCCCTCCTGACTAGGAGGGGAATGCAAAGAGGCATCTACGCCTGTTGCAGAACTAAAACAGTACCTCCCCTGGACAGGGGAGGCTGGGTGGG
>CAYNVA010000417.1:0-5852 GCA_964400575.1 uncultured Thermodesulfobacteriota bacterium
TTTGCGCAGCCCGTCCTCATCACGGGTCAGCTCTAATGCCAGGGTGAAATCCTGCCGGGAGTCAAATGCGTCGGGCAGTGTTGCCGTGGTCGTAAAAAAAGGATTCGTATCAATGGAAATGCTGGCGCGCTGCTGCACAAGGTAGCCGTATATTTCCTGCTGTTTTCCTGCGGGTAGATGACCTCTGGCTACAATGCCGCCGTAGCCGCCGAAAACCGAAGACTTCAGGCGCGATTTCCCGAGCAGGGGCCGGCCCTTTTTTGTCTGAATAAAGGGAAAGACGGCCCTGCTGCCGTTATCAAAAATAAAGCCGCGGGTGCCGATGGAGTAATCCTTGTAAGCCTTGATGACGATGTCGTGCCACAGGGGCGTGTGGTAGAATGTGCACTCGGGGCTTGTACGCGCCAGTTCCTCCCAGAACACTACATCCGGCCAGTCTTTAATCTGCATTGCCCGTGGGCTCCTCTTGTAATTGCGTCGGCCTCTACTATAAATACTTCCCCCTGCATCGTCAACTGTTATATCCCCTGCAGCCGGGGCTGATGCCGTCTTTATTGGCTTATTGCACGTCGGCCCCGGCCATTTTTAGATGGACTTCTTGTATGCGGTAGGCTATTTTGACACTTCGCAAAAAAAACCCTGAAAGCATTGCATAATGACCGGACGACCACTCAAAATTCTGCACGTGGCAAGCCACAACGAAATAAGTGCAGGCGGTTCTATTCAGATGATGCGCCTGGCCCTGGGCCTGCGAGAGCTGGGGCATGACGTTCACTGCGCCTTCAATATCCGCCGCGGCGACACCCCGCCGGGCCTTGGCACCTTCGGCCCGCTGCAGGATGCCGATATCCCGATTACAAGCTTCCCCATGCAGCGCATCTGGAAATATCCCGGCATGTGGCGATTCAAAAAGTTCGTGAAGGAACAAAAATTTGACGTCATTCACTGCCACCGTTTCCGCGCCCTCAAATTTGTCTGTAAAGCTACGAGCGGCATGCGCATTCCGGCGCTTCTGGGCGATAAGAAGAACAGCTTTGCTATCCCCGATAATTGGGCAAAGCTGTATGGCCGCCCGCAGGTTGACTGCATCGTGGTAAATGCGCAGCTTATCAAAAAAATGTTTGTCGATACGGGCCGTGTTGCCCCCGACAAGGTCGAGATCATCTACAACGGTGTCGATCTCGACAAATTTCATCCCGGAGTCGACGGCAACGGCGTGCGGCAGGAGTTCGGCATCGGCCCGACAACGCCCGTGCTGGGCATGATCGCAAATTTTGCGGGCAAGAAGTCGCACGACATTCTGTTTCAGGCCGCGGTAAAGGTACTAAAAAAATTTCCGCAGGCGCGGTTCCTGCTGGTGGGCGGCGGCGACTCGCAGCGCTATCAGAAGGAGCTGACCCGGCACGGGTACGGCTCAAACTTTATTTTCACAGGCTTTCGCAGTGATATCCCGCAGATTGTCGCTGCGCTGGATATTTCCGTCATCTCATCCAAGCGCGGCGAGGGGCTTACGGGCAGCGTTGTCGAGGCCATGGCCATGGCAAAGCCGGTGGTATCGACGGCTGTGGCCGGAAATCCCGAATTCGTACACGACCGGGAGACCGGCATGCTCGCTGAGCCTGGAAATGTGCAGGCCATGGCCGATGCCATGCTCTATCTGCTCGAGCATCCGGATGAGGCCCGTGCCATGGGCAGGCGCGCGTATGAATTTGCGCAGGACAAGGTCGACAACCGCAGGCGCTCAGGGCATTTTGCAGATCTCTACCGTTCTATTATGCAGCGCAAAGGTTTTAGTAAATGACTATAAGCTGTATCTTTTAATGTTGGGGCGGGCTTTATGCCCGCCCGCGGGAGGGGATAAACCCCTCCCCTACGAAACAAAGCATTTGTTGAGCATATGCTGTCTATTTTATTGTATAATTGGCACTGGCTGATTTTATTATGACAACACGGGCGATCATACTTGCGGCGGGAAGAAGCAAACGGCTTGGCGCGCTCACCCAACAGAGCCCCAAATGCCTGCTGAAGCTGGGTGATGCAACCATCATCGACCACCAGATCGCGCACCTGCGGGCAAACGGCATAACCGACCTCACCATCGTGACCGGTTTCTGCCACGAGTTGGTACGCAGCCATTGCGGGCCGGGCTTCGGCTATATCCTGAACCCGATTTTTGACACCACCAACAGCATCTACTCTCTGTGGCTTGCGCTTAAAGAGGTGCCGGGCCCTTTTGTGGTGATGAACTCCGACGTGGTCTTTCATCCTGATATCCTAAAAAACCTGCTGACCTCACCGCATCCTGATGCGCTCACAGTCTCCTTTCAGAGTGGCCTGGGCGATGAGGAAATGAAGGTGCGGGTGCAGGGCGACAGGATTATTGATGTCCGCAAGGACATGCATCCGGCGGATGCCGATGGCGAAAATGTGGGCGTGCTGAAATTTTCCGAAGCAGGAAGCCGGATGCTTTTTGCACAGGTCGATACCCTTGTGAAGCAGGGCGTGGTGCACGCCTGGGCGCCGCGCGCTTTTCAGGAACTATGCCCTTTTTATCCTCTCTATGCCGTGAGCACGGCAGAGCTGCCCTGGATTGAGATCGATTTTCCAGAGGATCTGGAAAGGGCGAGAACTGAAATTTATCCAAGGATTGAAATGAGTTTATAAAATATTGTAGGGAACAGGCATGCCTGCTCCCTACGGAACAACCCTGCACTATGGAAAAGAAAAAAATACTCTTCTGCGCGACAACGCCCATGAATTATGCCATGTTCAAGCCCCTGCACCGCAGGCTGGCCAGTGACCCGCGCATCGAGGTCTGGTTTACAGCCCATCATGACTATAAAACCCTCTACCGCACTGTCGGGCTGGAAAACGAAAAACTCATCGGCAACTTCTGGTCAAAGCTGCGCCACTGGGACATGCGCATCTGCCCCAGCTTTTACTATGAGCGCGACAATGCCGACGTGACCGTGCAGATATTCCACGGCTGCTCGCTGAAAAACCGGGCCGTGCATGACAAGGCACTGGACTTCGACAAGCTCTTTCTCATCGGCCCCTATATGCGGCAGAAATTCATCACCACATGGAAATTGCCCGAAAACGACTCCCGGTTTGAAGACATCGGCATGCCCAAGCTCGACCAGTTCTTCGATGGCAGCATCAATAAAACGGAGCTGATGCAGCGGCTTAACCTCGACCCGAAACTCCCCACGGTCATCTATGCGCCCACCCGCACCACCGAGACCAGCTCGTCGCTCCAGCTGTTCGGCCGGCAGATCATTGAAACCGTAGCGCAGATGCCGGTCAACTTTCTCGTAAAACTCCACGACCGTGCCTATAAGCAGTGGAAGGATTCGATGAAGGAGGACTGGGAGCAGATTCTTGATTCCTACAAAAACCATCCGCGCGTGAGGCCGATATTCGACTACGATGTGGTGCCGTACCTGTTTATTAGCGATCTGCTCATAAGCGACATAAGCTCGGTGGTCAACGAATTCACTCTGCTTGACCGGCCCATGGTGCTCATCGATGTGCCCCGGCTCATCTCAAACTACCAGCGCATCGAGCAGAAGCGCGGCCTTGAAACCTGCGATCTGGCGGCGTGGGGGCAATCGGCCGGCGAACTGGTTAAAGATATGGCAGATCTTCCGTCCATCATAACGGGCTGCCTTGAGCATCCGGGGGAAAAAAAGGAAATCCGGCGTGAGTTTGCAGAAAAATTCTTTTTCAACCCCGGCCATGCCACGGACAGGGCAGTGGCTAAAATTTATGAACTGCTCAAGCTTCAGCCGCAGTAAAAAAGCGCCAATTCAAACCTGATTTCCCCTGATTGATATTCCCGTTTCTCCATTCTATACTAGTAGACAGGCTGGGCTGTTACGCCCTGCAATAATGGTTTTTGCAGAGAAAGGGAGAAGCCATGAAGATTGAAATCACCAAAGAGGATCATGCTCTTCTGAGGATGCTTCTCGGCAAGGAAGAGGTGGGGACGCGTGTTGAGATTCATCATTGCAGGACCCATGAGTTCAAGGAGATGCTGAAGAAGCGCGAAGAGCAGGTGCACAGCCTGCTTGAACGGATCGAGAAGGCCTTCCCTGCAGCAGCTTAAATAATATATGTTTCTTCTTTGGCGGGCATGCTGACGCTTCCGCAAATTAGTTTCTTGTGCTACACTCTATCCCGCTGTATGGGCTGCAGCGGTGGTATCTGCTGGCAGGCTGATGGCTCGAAAACAGGGATGGCCGCGCCAGATTTTCGGCAACAGGGAACTATAAACGGGTTCAGTAATTAAAACTGCAAAAGGAGGGGATATGCATCCGAAGATGGGAAAGTCCAGTGTGAAAGCTGTTTGTGCAGCATTGTTTGTTGCCCTTACCGTATTTTCCGCCAATGCACAAAATGCACCGTTGCCGGCCAAGGATGAAGCAGCGCTCTTTGTTTTAAGAGCATATGGTTCCGGCGTCATGGTTTCGGCCATGCGCGAAGCTGCGCGGGTCTTCGGTCAGCAGAAAGGGGTTATCGTCAACATTAATGCAGGCCCGGTGCAGACATGGAAGAATCAGGCTATACGGGACGGAGACCTTGTGTTCTGCGACTCCGAGTATATGATGAACAGCTTTGTGCGAAGGGATCTGCCTGCGGTTATCGATCCCGCAACGATCCGCACCCTGTCGCTTCACCCTTCATCGATCCTGGTTCGCACGGGCAACCCGAAGGGCATTAAGGGAATCAAGGGTCTTGGAAAACCGGGCATTAAGATTATGGTGGTTGCGGGGCCCGATGAGCCCGGCATGTGGGAGGATGCGGCCAGGAGCGCGGGAGGCGATAAACTCGTTGATGACATACGCCGCAATATTGTCCTGTACGCGGTCAGCAGTGCAGAGGCCAAATCTCTTTGGAGCAGCGACCCGAGCTGCGACGCCTGGCCTGTTCTTACCTCCGGGCAACAGAAGAGCCCTCAGGTCATCACCGCACAGGAAGACGCACTCTACCGCTCATGTGTTATTGCCCTTACCAATCGCTCAATGCAAAAGGCTTTGGCAGAAGAGTTTGCCGATTTCATTGTCTCCGCCGAGGGGCAAGCCATTTTTACTAAATGGACCGGACAGGCACCTTAAAAAGGCGCACAAGCTTAAAAGCGGGCCTGGAAAAAAGCCGGAAAGCCAACAGGCGCGCCAGCTTGTTTCATCATCCGCAGCTGCCGCATTTTTTTGACCGGCAGCCGGCGCAGCTTTTCCCCGCCGGTGCTGCCGCGCCCCTGGACGGCCCGGCGCTTTTGACGCTGAAGGCCGACATGAGTCGGGTCACATCGGTTTTTCTGCATTTGGGGCACCGCACCTCGGCGTCCCGTGAACTCACCAGTTCCTCAAATTTTTTCCTGCACGTATTGCAGCGAAACTCATAGATGGGCATATATTTTTCATGCTCCTGAACGTGATTTTAATTTAGCTGCATGCCCTGGCCGCAAACGGGTATCACAAAGCGGGAACTCTGCATATTGGTTTTCGCGATTTCCGCATGCAGCACTTCCACTGCTTCATGCTGGCCGTCATCCCCAAAGGGAAATACGCCGAAGTGCATGGCAATGCTTGTTCGCGCCTTGAGCACGCCGTGCGCCTTCAGAGCATCTGCCGGGGACATATGACCTGGCCACATGAACCATTCGGGCTTGTATGCTCCGATGGGCATGAGAGCAAGGCGCAGGGGGACGAAGCGCTTTGCAATTTCTTCAAAGTGTACACCGAAGCCCGTATCGCCCGCAAAATAAATTGGCCCGGCCGCGCTCTCTATAACAAACCCTCCCCAGAGCGTTTTATAGCTGTCGCGCATGCCGCGGCCTGAAAAATGCTGCG
>CAYNVA010000418.1:0-2320 GCA_964400575.1 uncultured Thermodesulfobacteriota bacterium
CCAGCTTTACGCCCTGCGTCTATCCGCTCATCCCGATCACCATCGGCATCATCGGCGCCAAGACCAGCCAGACGCGCAAGCGCGGGTTCATGCTCTCCCTGGTCTACGTGCTCGGCCTTGCGCTGGTCTACGCAGCGCTGGGGGCTGTTGCGGCCCTTTCCGGCAAGCTGTTCGGCCAGATCAGCACGAACATGTGGACCTATCTGATCGTCGGAAACTTTTTTCTCCTGTTCGGGCTCTCCATGCTCGACGTGTTTTCCCTGCAGTTCACTTTTACGCAAAAATGGAATCCCTCGGCAAAGGGATCGGGCATGCTGACGGCGTTCATCTTCGGCGGCGTTTCAGCCCTGATAGCCGGGCCCTGCACCACGCCGGTGCTGGGCACGCTGCTTGCATTTGTCGCATCGCGGCAGAACGTGGCCCTGGGCGTCTCCATGCTTTTTTTATTTGCCTTCGGCATGGGTTTTTTGTTACTTATTGTCGGCACATTCACCGGCCTGCTCTCCACCATCCCCAGGTCAGGCGTCTGGATGATGACCACAAAAAAGGCTTTCGGCTTCCTGATGCTCGCGCTCGGGGAATTATTCATCCTGAAGGCAGGACAATTAATGTTTTAACCTCCTGGCCGAAATCTGTGGGGCATAAAAAATAGAAGTCAGGGTTTAAGATTGTTGATCGTTTATCGTTCATAGTTTTTAGTTAACAACCAACGATCAACGACTAACGAACAGGGGTCGGAGGTCGGAATTTAGCATAAAAAAAATAGCGGGAACATTTCAAAATCTGATTGTCTGAAAAAACAAGTGCACGCCTTGAAGCCTATGGGTCTTCTATTCTGAATTCTGACTACTGAATTCTGGCTTCTTTTCTAAAAGACGTTAAACAGGAATAAAGGCTATTAGAAATACCCACATATATTGTGGTAGAACCTTTAAGGAGTTTCCGCATGAAAAGAATCGCTTCAATCATTGCAGCTCTCATTCTGATATGCGCCTATACCCCGCCGGCATACTGCGCCGACACAGCAATGCCCCAGATAGGCATCATGAAAGGCCAGGTTGCGCCCGACTTTTCGCTCAAGGATATCGGCGGGAAACAGATAGCACTGTCCTCGACAAAAAAAAGCGTCGTATGCATTGTCTTCTTGGCGACCTGGTGCCCCTACTGCGTGCGGGACATGCCCCGCTACAAGGAGCTGCACGCAAAGTATGCTGCAAAGGGCCTGAAAATCCTTTCCATCAATATCGCCGCAAACGATCCCCTTCCGCGGGTCCTGGCTTTTCAGGAGCAAAGGCAGCTGCCGTACCCCATACTCTACGATAGCGCACAGGAAGTGAGCAGGCTCTACTATGTGACCGGCGTGCCCGTAAGCGTCATTATCGACCGCAAGGGCGTTATACAATACCGAGGTTACCAGCTTCCGGACAATGCCGATCAATTGATCGCGCAGCTGCTGTAAAGCCGAACATCATGTTTTTTAAAACGCACTGCTGGTTCACGGATCATTCAATTTTTAAATCCACCCCATCCGACCTCCCCTGTCCAGGGGAGGAGATTGGCCTTTCAGCACTATATTGCCCCTCCTGGTCAGGATGGGTTGGGGGAGATGGATACGTACAAACTTTTAAAAATCTAGTGATTCATGAAATTGCAATTTTAGGCTTACAGTTCAACTGTAGGAGCGGCTTCAGCCGCGAAAACATGTACTGACTCCCTATCGCGGCTAAAGTCGCTCCTACAGAAAAGGAACCATCACCCACAATTTAAAATTGCATAATACACGAGTCCTGTAGTGCATTTTCAATATGCTTCTTTTTAAGCGCTGACACATGCCAAAACATTCAGCACGCCCGCCTTATCCCTACTGCCCCTGGTGCAGGGGCGATTTGAGCTCATCTGATCCGCATCGGCAGGTTTGCTCCAGCTGCGGATTTATTCTCTACCACAGCTCAAGCCCCTGTATGGGAGCCATTCCGATTGACGGCCAGGGCCGCGTGCTGCTTGCCCGCCGCGGCATTGAGCCTTTCTACGGCCACTGGAACACGATAGGCGGGTTTCTCGGGTACCAGGAAGAGCCGCTCGACGGGCTGAAACGTGAGGTCAGGGAAGAAACCGGCGTTGACTGCGACATACTGGAATGCATCACCATGGTTGCCGACCAGTATGGTGATGGGGGTGCAGCCCTTATGTGCTCGCACTTCACTGTCCGCCTGCTGTCCGATGATGTCAAGCCCCAGGATGATGTCAGCGAGCTTGCATGGTTCAGCCTTGACAGCCTGCCCGACAATATACCCTTTACAAGCGACCGCCGCGCACTGGC
>CAYNVA010000419.1:0-9200 GCA_964400575.1 uncultured Thermodesulfobacteriota bacterium
GCCGGAACGGATTAAACCCAACCAAACTTAATGCGGATGGGGAATATGGCGCGGAAAATTATTATTATTACAAGCGTGCTGCTTTGTACCCTCTGGATTGTCGCTCCCGCCGGATGCGAGGCCGCAAACAGCAGCCGGTCATTGCTCCCTGCACGCAGCGGCCTGGAGTCAGATAATAGCCAGACAGTTGATGCGGTTTCTACTGCCACTCCTGGAGTGGCGGCGGCTATTCTGGCTGATACCCATAGCGGATGGAAGAAAGCGGACTGTTTTGCCTGCCATGCAGTGGCTCACCTGGGGGGCTTCGGGGTCGCCGAATGCGCCACATGCCACGGCGCCAATGGTGCACCGCCAAGACCCGATGGCCATGCAGTCACGGCTTGTGCTTCATGTCATGTCACCGCTCACCCAGAACTTGCTTTTACTGCACCGGATGACTGTACCGCCTGCCATAAATTTACTTCAGGCACGGTTTGTCCTGCAACTGAAGACTACGATGTGGTGGTAATAGGCGCCGGCGGCGGCGGCCTGAGCGCTGCCGCAGTGCTGGCACAGGCAGGCATGAAGGTCGTGGTGCTCGAAAAGCACCACAAGGTTGGCGGCTATATGACCGGTTTTCAGCGCAGCGGATACAGCTTTGACGTATCCCTGCATGCCATGGATGGACTCAGCGAACCGGACGGAATTAATGTAGACATCTTTAAAAAACTGGGCATTTGGGATAAGGTTAAACGGATAAAACCAGAGCCCATGTACCGGGCAGCCTATCCTGATTTTACCATTGATATCCCCTCAGACCCCGGGCAGTACCGCAGTCTGCTGAAAGAGCAGTTCCCCCTTGAGGCTGCCGGGATTGACCGGCTTTTTGACGAAATGTACGCTATCGACCGGGTGACGCCCGCGCTCACCAGACTGCTTGCGGGATTTGACGGGGAAGCATTGCTCACTGTTATAAAAAACCCCGGCGCAGTTGCCCGGTTTTTTCTCTACGAGCGATTGACCCTCTCCCGGATGCTTGCCCGCTTTATTCATGACCAGAAACTTATTGCGATCTGGACTTCGCTGTCACCCTTTACCGGCGCAGAGCCGGACCGCCTGACAGCGCTTTTTTTTATGGTCATGTGGAACAGCTACCATCTGCACGGGTTTTACTATTTCGAGGGCGGGTCGCAATCAGTGGCGGAAGCGCTGGCCGATGTGGTGCGGGAGCACGGGGGCACGATCAGGCTGAATACCCTTGCGACAAAGATCGTCATAGAGAACGGCAGGGCGGTTGCGGTGCGCACGGACCAGGGCGCCTGTTATACAGGCCGCTATGTGGTATCCAACGCGAATGCTCCGGATACGATTCTTAAACTGGCGGGACAGGAACACTTCCCGAAAAGTTATGTAAGAAGGCTTGAAAATATGCTGGTCGGTCTCTCGGTTGCGGTTGTTTATCTGGGAGTAAATCACGACTACCGCAGTTACTTTAACGGTACGCATGAAATTTCAAGGAATGAAAGCTACGACCAGCATGAAAATTTCAGATATGCCGCTCAAGGGGATTCAAAAAAGTCGGGGTATTCCCTCTGCAACTATTCTGTTCTTGATGCTACAGCGGCCCCTGAAGGGAAAAATGCCATTACCATTACCACGATGCTGCCCTATGACTTGCAGAACTGCTGGTCGTGGGACAAAGACCACAGCAGCTATGCTCAATTCAAGAATGAAGTGGCAATGACCTATATACAGAGAGCCGAAGAGCTTCTTCCCGGTCTCAGCCAGCATATAGAGGTGATGGAGGTGGGCACGCCGTTGACAATGAAAGGATACACCCTGAATCCCCTCGGGACTCTTTATGGCTGGGACGCGATACCAAACCAGAGCATGCAGTCGCGCCTGCCCCAGCAGACGCCGATTCACAACCTGCTTCTTGCGGGCGCATGGACTTTTCCCGGTTGTGGCCAGTCGGCGGTACTCGTATCAGGCTCCCTGGCAGCTGACGCAATACTTAAAAAAGTGCAGCGGCAATAATGCCGAGGCTGGATTTCTGTTGTAATGCCAAAAACCCCCAAGAAAGAAAAGGGAACTGTCATCCCCTTTTCCCGGACGCCGCGGCGAATCAACCTTACATGCTGCGCGGCTGCAGGTAGAGCAGACGCATCAAAGGGGTATATTTTTTTATGAAGCCGGCAGCACTGCCGCTTCCCCGCCGGCGATTCTTCCAAATACAAGGGCATCACCCACAGATACCCCGCTGCCGGGATAATTGTGGGCAATAACACCGGAGCTTGCGTTTCTGCCCGCAGCATACAGCCCTGCTATCGGCTCGCCGCCGGCAGTGAGCACCTGAGCCTTTTTATTAATGGTCAGGCCGCCGGTCGTGAAGAACGAGACTGTTGCTGCGGAGAAATTAACACCGTAAAACGGCGGTGTGCTCAGCCGGGCAAGATACTCGGGGTCTTTCTGGAAATCAGGGTCTTCACCTGTTTCGGTAAAGGTATTATACAGCTCGACCGTGTCTGCAAGAGCAGCCGATGGTATCTTGAGCGCGGCAGCCAGGGCTGCGATGCTGTCGGCCTTTTTGGCAAGCGCCTTGACCACCCCCTGTGCCCAGGAGGATGCGTCCTGCAGCATCTTTTCATCGATAATGAGGTAGGCGACCGGGTTGCTGCTCATGATGGCCTCTCCCACCCATTCACCGTAATTGTCCTCGCCAATGAAGCGACGGCCCCTGTTATTGACATAGATGCCTTTTACAAACCCGGGATCATACACATATGCCGCTGCATAGGTGAAACCCTCATTCATCAAACGCACAGCAGCTCCGATTTTCTGACCCATGCGAATCCCGGCGCCGTCATCGCCCGGAGTGCCCAGCCGCACTTTTGAGGGCACATATTCAGGGCAGTACTGACGAACCATGCCTTTGTTGAGCGCAAAGCCACCGGCGCACAGGATGACAGCCCGTGCTGCCTTCACGTACCGCGTGATGCCGCCCGATTGAGTCTTAACGCCTATGACCCGGTCTTCAGCGTTGAGCATCAGCATTTCGGCTGCCGTTGCGTAGAGTATCCGGGCGCCTGTATTTATTGCGGCAGCCTCAAGGTACTGCCACAGCACGAAGCCGGTGCTCCGCTCACCCTGCACATGGTGCCCGCGCGGCACCGGGGCCGCCACTGTCCGGTAATGTGCCTGAAGCTCGTTACCCGAATAGATAAGGCCGTCATCGGTTGGCGGCACAGCATATTTGCCGGGAATAAACGACTGCTTAAAGGGCATCTCCTGCTGCACCAGCCAGTCATACAAGTCAAGGCTTGTATCGCAATACAGGCCGATCATTTCAGGGTCAGCGCCGTCTCCCCCAGCAGCAACCAGATAGTTGTACATATCATCGCGGGTATCGGTAAAGCCAGCTGCCCGCTGCACGGCGGTGCCGCCGCCCATATAAATGATGCCGCCGCACATTTTGGTGCTTCCACCGCCGGCACTCATCTTTTCAAGGATGATCACGCTCGCGCCGGTTTTGCGAGCCTCAATGGCCGCGGCCGCGCCGGCAGCACCAAAGCCGACGATGACCACATCTGCCTGCTGGTCCCATGAAACAGGCGTGTTATGAGGGTCGTCAACTGTGTCACAACCCGTCATGCCGCCGGCAGCAGCCATTGCTGCAGCGCCTACCGACAGCGACGCAAACTTCACAAATTCTCTGCGCGTTATGAGCTTTTCTTTTTTGTCTGTTCTGTCCATTGTAGCAGACTCCTTTTATACACTTGTTCTACCCAAAGGCGGTATGGGGAAAAAGGCTGCCTTTTCCATGCAACTTGAATTCACCTAGCCTGCCAGCAGCGCCTCAATGGCCGCTTCAAGTTTTTCGGGCGGGGTCATGGGCGCGTAGCGCTTCACCGGGGAGCCGCTGCGGCTGATAAGGAATTTTGTGAAATTCCACTTAATGGCCCGAAGCCCTAAAAACCCCGGGGCTGCTTTGGTGAGATACTGAAACAGGGGGTGGGCGTTTGCACCGTTGACATCGATTTTTTCAAACATGAGGAAGCTCACGCCGAAGTTGCGCTCGCAGAATGTTTGAATCTCGCTGCCCGCGACCGGCTCCAGAAAGAGAAACTGGTTGCAGGGAAACCCCAGCACCTCAAAGCCCTGGCTGCGGTATTTTTCATACAGCGCTTCGAGCCCCTTGTACTGGGGCGTAAATCCGCACTTGCTTGCCGTATTGACAATGAGCAGCACGCTGCCCTTGAAATCGGCAAGCGCTTTCTCCTGCCCGCTTAATGTCCGGGCTGAAAAGTCATACACATTCATCTTAAGCTTTCATCCTTGCGGCAGCCGCTGCCGGCTCAGCCTTTTTTCTGGGGCGTTATAATCATCCGGGCTGGATCATAGCCCTGCTCGATAAGCTTCTTCACAATAGCGCCGTAGGCAGCTTCATCAAGGCCGGGGGTTCTGCTGAGAATCCAGAGATAGGTTCTCTTGGGGTGACCAACCACAGCATACTTATAATCATTATCAAGCTGTATGATCCAGTAATCGCCCCGGAACGGCCAGAAAAACTGCACCTTCAGCTTTGCATTGGTTTCCTTGTCAACCGACCATGCTTTGCCTTCAATTGAGTTCTCTTTGCCGTCGACAGTCTTCTCGCGGCACATATTGAGAACCTTCACATTGCCGTCCGGCCGCAGCGAGTACTCAACCTGCGTGGCTACGCAGCCATCCTGAAACCTGTTGGGATACCGGGCTATCTCATACCAGGTGCCCATGTACTTTTCAATGCTTACCGAAGGAACAACAGCAAGAGGTTTCATCATACCATTCTCCTTTGTGGTTGAGCAGGCGCACAAACAGCACATGCCGGCAAGTGTCAGTGATAAAATGGTTTTCTGCATCGGCAACCTCCTCGAATGTGTTTAGTGCGTATGGTGTCAGTATAGCATGGGTTTAAAATTTAAACCCGTGCACCAGTTTTCCCCTGCCAACTGCTTTATTGTTTATGCGGGAGCACTCTTTGCCGGATGCCGTCTCTCTCAACTACTGTAAATCTGTCTGAAACAGGGATGCCTTTTGCGATTGCCTGCAAAATAAGCTCGGCGGGTTCTTCAGGTGTGGTCGGGTCGAAACGAAAATAAACGACTCCGGCGGGGCATGCGATTTGATGCTTGTATATCAACTCTCCATAGTCTCTGTCAAAGGTCAGAATAATGCGGGATTCATTATGCGCGCATTGCAGCACTTCAATATCTTTTGACCCGGGCATTTCGTGCGCAACGCTTTTTATATCAAAGCCTCTCTGGCCAATGAGCGCAATGCTGCGCAGGGGGATGTTTTCATTGGCCAGAAAATGCATCAGGCATTCTCCGTAAGCAGCGAAAACTTCGACTCTTCACGCATGCAATCGGCTGCAAATGCAAAAACTGCGTGCAGGTTATCAGTCGTTAGTGATGGATAGTTTTCCAAAATCTGCTGCTCGGTCCATCCGGCAGCAAAAAGCCCCATAATGAATTCAACGGAAAGCCGTGTTCCACGAATAACAGGTTTGCCGATGAGTATATCCGGGTTTGAATGAATATGGGTTTTCCAGTCTGAAATCGCCATGGCTATCCCCTAATTTGATATTGTTAACTTAAATTTATCATCCCCGTGCTTATTATTCAATATGTTTAACACGATGTTGAACGGTTGAGGGTACAGCCCGAAGGAGGTTTGTCAAACCGCCATTTCGGGGATAAGGGGGCCCTTTATTGTTGGCTTCACCTGCCCCTGCGGCATATAATCCCGTCCCCTGCCACGACAATCACGCATCGTCATACCCATTATAACTCATTACAGTACCCAGCCTGTTTCATGGTATCTGCAAACTGCAGGCTGCGGAAACAATAAAATACTATTGTCAGCAGCGGCTAATAAAAACTATACTTATAAAGACGGGGCAACCCCCGTCTTTACTGTTTAAGGAGGAAGAGCCATGGCTGAGCGTCATTTCGAGCTTGAAAAGATCGACGACAACCGCTGGCGCCTTGAAAAGCAGGGCCCCATGCGCACCAGCGGCATCATCTACGCAAGCGCCGCCATGATAGAAACAATCAAGCGGGATCAAAGCCTTGCGCAGGTGGCACATGTGGCCTGCCTGCCGGGCATTGTCGGCAGCTCCATGGCCATGCCCGACATACACTGGGGCTACGGCTTCCCCATCGGCGGCGTGGCGGCATTCGACATGGACCAGGGCGTGGTATCGCCCGGCGGCGTGGGCTATGACATCAACTGCGGCGTGCGCCTCATGAGCACCACCATCCCCAGGGCCGAGATCACCGGCAGGCTGCAGGCTCTGGTGGATGGGCTTTTTGAAAATATTCCCTCGGGCCTGGGCTCGCACAGAAAAGACCTGAAGCTCAAAAACCGCGAGCACCGCGATGTGCTGCTCCACGGAGCGGCCTGGGCGGTCGAGCACGGGTACGGCACGGCACAGGACCTGCGGCATATCGAGGACCAGGGCTGCATCGCCGGAGGCGACCCTGATGTCATATCCGAAAAAGCCTATGAGCGCGGCAGTCCGCAGCTTGGCACACTCGGGTCGGGCAACCACTTTGTGGAAATCGACTGGGTGGATGAGGTGTATGACCAGAACATCGCGGCAAAACTGGGACTGTTCAAGGATTGCATAGCCGTGAGCGTGCATACGGGCTCGCGCGGTTTTGGCTACCAGGTCTGCGACGATTATTTGAAAGAGATGCTTCGCGCATCGCAGAAATACGGCATTGAGCTGCCCGACAAGCAGCTCTGCTGTGCCCCCCTAAGCTCAGCCGAAGGCAAACGCTATCTTGCGGCCATGGCCTGCGCTGCAAATTATGCCTTTGCAAACCGCCAGATCATCGGCCACTGGGTGCGCGAAACTTTCGAGACCGTGCTGGGGCGCAACCAGCGGGAGCTGCATATGGAGCTTGTCTATGACGTGTGCCACAACATCGCCAAAATAGAGGAGCATCTTGTCGGCGGCAAGCCCCGACGCGTTTGCGTGCACCGCAAGGGAGCAACGCGCGCGTTCGCGCCCGGCCATGCGCAGCTGCCTGAGGACTACCGCGAAACCGGCCAGCCAGTGCTTATTCCCGGCGACATGGGCCGCTGCTCCTACGTGCTTGTCGGCACGCAGCGCGCCATGGAAGAAACCTTCGGCAGCACCTGCCACGGCGCAGGCCGCATGATGAGCAGGCATCAGGCAATCAAGGCTGCCCATGGGCGATCAATTTCACGGGAACTGCAGGACCGGGGCATTGTCGTGCGCGCAGCGGCAAAGGGAACGCTGGCCGAAGAGATGCCCGAGGCATACAAGGACGTGAATATGGTGGTGGATGTGGTGGATGCCGCCGGCGTTGGCAAAAAGGTCGCGCGCCTGCGGCCCATGGGGGTTATAAAAGGGTAAAGTTCACGTACAGCATAGCCCTGTAAAATCATATCATGAAGCGGTATTTGGTGTTTCCAATTCCCCCTTTAGCAAAGGGGGTATGGGGGATTTAAAAAAACATAAAATCCCTCCCGACCTCCCTTTTTGAAAAGGGAGGAACACGCTCAAAAAATTTCAAATATCTTATACTGGATTTATACCCGCGGCGGAGTCCCAACGGCTTTGTAAAAAACAGAAATTGCAGGAGCGGCCACAGCCGCGATTGTTTCGTGCTTGAAAGCGCTCCTGCAATACAATCGGATGCAGGTTCGCGCCCAAAATCCATGCGGATATTTTACATTTACACCCCTGCCCGTTTCCTATAGAATGAGCGCTTTTTAAGGGATTTTGACTGTATGGACATCTCATTTGTCATCGTCAACTGGAACACCCGGGCTCTGCTGCTCAACTGCCTGAGCTCCATCCGCGACACGGTGCAGGGCTTTACCTATGAAGTCTTTGTCGTGGACAATGGCTCTGCCGACGGCAGCCAGCAGGCTGTGCGGGAGCAGTTCGGCTCCATGGTGCAGCTCATTGAAAACACAGAAAACCAGGGCTTTGCCCGCGCCAACAACCAGGCCATAAAACGCGCAACAGGCCGCTATGTGATACTGCTCAACAGCGACACGGTGCTGCGCGAGAACACGGTGAGCGGCCTTGTCCGGTTTCTCGACGACAATCCCGACACTGCCATGGCAGGCCCCCGCATGGTGGGCGCTGACGACAAAGCGCAGAACAGCTTTGATAATTTCCCCACCCTTGCAACGGAGCTTCTGAACAAAAGCCTGCTGCGCCTGCTCTTCCCCGAACAGTATGCAGGCAAAGCGACACTGGCGACTGAGCCTTTCGAGGTCGATTCGCTCATCGGGGCCTGCATAGCTGTCAGGTTTACCGCCATTCGGCGTGTCGGCATGCTTGATGAAGACTATTTTTTCTTTCTCGAAGAGACTGACTGGTGCCTGCGCATGCGCCGTGCCGGCTTCAAAATACATCATCTGCCGCAGGTTGAAATTGTGCATCTGCAGGGCCGGAGCAAACGGCACAGGCCCGCGCTGTCATGGATCGAGTATTACCGCTCACTGTACCACTTTTTCAAAAAAAACCGCCACACCTCCACCTATTATACGCTTCGGGTGTGCCGTTTCGTAAAACTCATCATCAACCTTGTCCTGACCGTGCTCGGGCTTTGCCTGACCTTCGGAGCCAGGCCGCGCTACCGCGAAAAGACCGTCGTTTACAGCCGCCTTCTCTGGTGGCACCTGTGCCTGTGCCCGGCCGGTGTGGGGCTGAGAAATCCCAAATCGTAGGGAGCGGTCGCGACCGTTCCCTACCTGTCAATTCAACACAATAATTCTTATGAAAATAGCCCTCATCAGAAAAGAATACGACATCTCCCGCGGCGGGGCCGAGCGCTATGCGGTGAACCTGGCGCACGGGCTTGCGGACCGGGGCCATGAGGTGCATGTATTTGCAGGCAGCTGGGATCATGAAGACCGCAGCGGCATCACCATGCACCGCGTGCCGTTTATCAAACGGCCATCGCCCCTTAAAAATCTTTCTTTTCAGCGCAATTCACGGAAGCTCGTGGCCGGGCAGTCTTTTGACATTGTTCAGGGCCTTTCGCAGGTGCTCCCCTCGGATGTGTACCGC
Source organism: uncultured Thermodesulfobacteriota bacterium (assembly GCA_964400575.1). GTDB lineage: Bacteria > Desulfobacterota > WTBG01 > CAIYCZ01 > CAIRTM01 > CAIWCT01. The sequence goes on from CAYNVA010000419.1 coordinate 9,080, forward strand.
ATGGCCGAGCCCCTGCACGCTCACTGGCTGCGCATGAACTATGTTAAACCCTTGAAGCGGTGGCTTAAATACCTGAGCCCGCGGCATATGGCGATCCTTGGCATCGAGAGCGCCATTTTCA
>CAYNVA010000420.1:0-3469 GCA_964400575.1 uncultured Thermodesulfobacteriota bacterium
AGGCGCAGTGGCCCGGCACGGATAATCACACGCTGCACGCAAAAATAGAATCGGCCCTGCATAAGCCCCGGATTACCCTGCAGGCAGATTCCGTACTGAGTGCTAAAGGCGCAGCAGTTATCCTGCAGGCTACAGCACCTGGCCTGAATGAAAAACTCAGCATAACCTCCGGGCGGATAACGGCAAAAACGCAGATTCTCTACTCCCAGGAGGCCCATATTTCAACTGCCATTGATGTGCAGCAGGCCGCACTGAGCGCAGCCGGTAAACTTGTAAAACCGGAAGGGGTTCCGCTGCGGCTTGATCTGAAAACAAACATAAAAAACGGCATGACTGCCCCTCTGCCCTTGACGTTTGCGGTTTTCAATGGCGATACAGCACGGCTTGAAGGCATGGTCACAAGCTGGGAACCGCTTACCTGCGGCGGCACATACTCTGCTGAAAATTTTGATCTTTCAGATTTTGAAATACCCGATATTAAGGGGCTTATGGAGGTTTCCGGCAGGTTGAGCGGCACGGGCACCTGGCAGCTGCCTGCCGCCGACAGTGCACATTTCCCGGTACTTGGAACATGCAACCTTAAAAATTTTACTTTGGTTTCCGTGCAAAACGGTAAGCTGCTCCTTGACGGATACCTCGATGGGGCCTTCGAGAGCAGCGCTCTGAAAATTTTCTCATGCCGTGCCACACTGGGTGAAACAAGCGGCACGCTTTCCGGCCGGCTGACCACACTGCTGCCGCCGCGCGGCAGACTCGAGATCGTTGCTGATCTATTTGATATCGATGATTTCGTCATCGTGATTGAAAATTTCATAGCTGTTAATGAGCAGATAAAGCTTAAAAAAACAGCCCCTGCCCTGCCATCCCAGGCTCCCGACATGCTCATGCTGACCGATCTGGATATGCCCCTGAAGCTTAAACGGCTCAACCTCTGGAACTGGGATTTAGACAACGGTACCTCCATGTGGACCTTTAAAAAAGGAGTTATGTACTGGGACGACGTTACCCTTACAGGCGGCGGTGGGCCCATAAGCGGCACGGTACTGTTTGATCTTTCAAAACTGCCTGTGCGAACGCTGACGCTTTCACCGTCCCGCTCGCGCTCTGATTTCCTGTTTATTGTGCCTGCCCTTCGAAAAAACCGCACCATTTCAGGCACCATGGATATGAACGGGTGGTTCTCATCGACATTTTCACGCAAGGAGGAGCTTGGTAGAAATATGGGCGGCAAATTTCATATTGATGTGGTGGATGGAAAAATCCAGAAGCTCACGGTGCTCTCAAAAATACTTGAGCTTATGAATCTGAAACATATGTTCAGCTTCAGTTCAAACGATTACCTTTCTACAGGCATGCCCTATGACACTATTGCGGCTGATTTTACTGTTGATCACGGTGTTATGAAAACAGAAAACCTTCAGCTTATAGGACCTGCCATGAACCTGTCGGCAGTCGGCACTATCAATATGGGCAGCGAAGATATGAATTTGATAATCGGCGCTCAGATTCTTGAAACATTCGGAAAAATCGTAGGTGCTATTCCCCTTGCCGGCAGCATTATGACAGGCAAAAACAAAACAATTACCCTGGCATATTTTCACGCCACGGGTTCCTATCAGGATGCCTCAGTACTGCCTATGCCGATAAAATCCTTAAGCGCACCAGTACTTAAAATAATTAATTCCTTTCTGTATTTTCCCAAAAAGCTCCTGAATCAATCACCAGAGCCTGTCTCTATGCCTGCTGACAATACGACCCGATGATACCTTTCATCTACCGCACCGGGCATAGCTTACTGGCTCAATGCATCTTTTTCCCGCATGCATGGCTTCAGGCAAAGACCGTCTGCATATAATTAGCCCGCTAATAAAACTTGCCTTTTTTGTTTTATCATGTTATTTTAGATGCTTATTAGATGTAGCGGTAATGTTTTCATTGAGTTGCCGTATCGACAAAATGTATTTCAAACCAACTGATAGTGCTATTTTGTCATTATAAACCCAAAAGTTGTCACAGAAAAAAACTGCTTATCCCTTTTTGTATGTGTTTTATAATTAGATTTTCAGGTTTAACATAAAGGCTGATTTGACTGCCAACCTGAAAAGATTTGGCCCTGATCTTGCCTTCTTATTTACTCTGCAAATAAACGTCTCTACTATACTATTTATTATGAGGAGAGTTTTATGCATATTGTCGTCTGTGTAAAGATGGTGCCTGACACGACTCAGGTAAAAATCGATCCGGTAACCAACACGCTTGTGCGTGAAGGTGTGCCTTTCATCACCAACCCCTACGATACCAATGCAGTGGAAGAGGCTATTCGCTTCAAGGACAGATATGGCGCGCATATAACAGCCGTCTCGATGGGCCCGCCAGCTGCAGAGAGCGTGCTGCGCAAGGCGATCTCACAGGGGGTCGACGAGGCAATACTGCTCAGCGACCGCGTATTCGGGGGCGCCGACACGCTGGCAACCTCAACAGTGCTTGGCCTTGCCATAAAAAAAATCGCGGAAAAGCGGCCTGTCGACATTGTGCTGTGCGGCAAACAGACCATAGACGGCGATACGGCGCAGGTTGGCCCTGGTATCGCCCGCCGGATGGACATCCCCCAGCTCACGCTTGTTGACGAAGTCGTGTCAGTGAATCAGGAAAACAAGACCATGCGGGTCCGCCGAAAGCTTGAAGCCTATCATGAAATTATCGAAACAAAAATGCCCTGTCTGCTCACTGTTGAGCGCGAAATCAACACGCCCCGCTACCCAACCGTGCCAGGTCGGCTTGATGCTGAAGAGGCCCCAATCCAGGTGTGGAGCAATGTTGTGCTGAAGCTCGACCCAAAAACCATCGGCCTTGCCGGATCGCCCACGCAGGTGCGCAGAATATTCGCCCCCGAGCGGACAAAGGGCGAAGTCATCATGGGCGAGGGAGATCAGAAGGACACTGCCGTGGGCGCCATGTTCACGAAGCTGAAAGAATGGGACTTTATCACAGCACAATAACTTAATTTTCAAGTTGTGGGAGGATACATGGATCAACAGCCTAAAAAAATTAAAAAACCCCGTGGCAAAGCCCGCCTGCTTGAAGGGAAATGCATTGCATGCGGAGCCCGCTGCCAGGCATCATGCCCCAGCGATGCCATTGAAATGAACGCGAAGGAAGAACCGGTCATCAGCGCTGAAAAGTGCATCAGCTGCCAGAAATGCGTTAAAATCTGCCCCGGCAGCGCCATTGAAATGTATTTCACGCCTGAGGAACTAAAAATTCTCGAGGAGCTTGCAGCCCAGGGCGGTGCAGCAGCCCCTGCCGAGGAAGAAGATAAAAAAGAGGAAAAAGCACCAGAGTCAGACATCGCCGCCTGGAAGGGCGTCTGGGTGTTTGTCGAGCAATTTGAAGGACATGCCCATGAAGTCTCCTGGGAGCTTCTGGGCAAGGGCCGCATACTTGCAAATGACCTTGGGGTGGAGCTTGC
>CAYNVA010000421.1:0-3882 GCA_964400575.1 uncultured Thermodesulfobacteriota bacterium
TGCAGCATTTTGTACAGGGCTGCCACCAGTTCATCAAGCCCCTGATGAGCTGCTGCCGAAACCGGAAAAACACGGGCCTCAAGCTCAGGTCCAGCCTCCTGCAGAAAGCGGTCAAAAGCCTGCCGGTCCGCATCAATGTCGATCTTGTTTGCCGCTATCAGAAAATTTTTTCCCTCAAGCCCCTGCCCGAAATCCCTTACCTCCTGCTGCAGCACGGCAAATGCCTGCTCCGGCGGTATGTCGGCAAATTGGGAAATATCAAGCACATACAGAAGCAGTCGCGTGCGCTCAACATGCTTGAGAAACTGCAGCCCGAGGCCCTTGCCCTGGGATGCTCCCTCGATGATGCCCGGTATGTCGGCCATCACAAACGAGCGGAAGTCGGACAGTTCAACCACCCCCACAACCGGATTGAGCGTGGTGAACGGATAGTCGGCAATCCTGGGATGGGCCTTTGAAACCGCCGTAATAAGGGATGACTTGCCGGCATTGGGCAGCCCCACCAGGCCCACATCAGCCATGACTTTCAGCTCCAGTACGCCGTTAAATTCAATGCCCGGAAGTCCCGGCTGGCAGAAGCGCGGGGTCTGGTGCGTTGATGTGGCGAAGTGCTGGTTGCCCTTGCCGCCCCTGCCCCCGGGGGCTATAACCACGGGCTCATCGGCAACTGTGACCTCATAGATGATTTCGCCGGTATCCTCATTGCGCAGTATGGTTCCGCAGGGCACGCGCGCCACAAAATCTTTTCCCTGTTTGCCCGAGCGGTTATTGCCCGAGCCATGATGGCCCCGCTCGGCAACGAGCTTGGACTTGTACCGAAACTCCACAAGGCTGTCGATGCCGGTATCGCCTATGAAGATAACGCTCCCGCCATAGCCGCCGTCGCCGCCATCGGGCCCGCCCTTTGGTATGTATTTTTCGCGCCTGAAAGAAACGCAGCCGGGACCGCCGTCGCCCGATTTTACAAAAACCTTCGCAGAGTCTACAAACATGTCAATAATCTCCAGAAGAAACATCCTGTTATTTACTTAATTTCGCACTGTCTGACAAGTATTTTAAGTTTATGCATTTCTTTGTTTTTTCTTGCTGTTTCAGGTATACTCCATATTCAATGGATAGTATGCATCTTTAATGCATGTTTCAAAATATTCCCCCTGCCGCAGGGCAGCTCGTGTGCTGTGCGGCAAAAAAAATATTTCAAGAAGAGCCTCTATGATCGCAGTTATCGGCGCCGGACTCACCGGCCTGAGCACAGCATGGCATCTTGGCGCCGGCAGGAACTGCAGGGTCTTTGAGCAGCAGGACGGCATCGGCGGCCTGTGCCGCTCGCCGGTGGTTGACGGGTTCACCTTCGACCACACCGGCCATCTGCTGCACCTGCGCGACAGCTATACCCGCGACCTGGTCGGACGGCTGCTTCACGGAAATCTGCGCACACTGGAGCGCAATGCCGCCATCTACTGCATGCAGCAATATCTTCCCTTTCCGTTTCAGGCAAACCTGCACGGCCTGCCGCGCCAAGCACTGCTTGAGTGCCTCGAAGGCTTCATCACGGCAGCCATGCAGAAACCAGCCGGGGGCAAGCCGGAAAACTTCCAGCGCTGGGTGACCGGCACATTCGGCCGGGGCATTGCCCGCCACTTTTTCATACCCTACAATGAAAAGCTGTTCTGCCGCAGCCTGCGCAGCATAACCTGTGACTGGGTTTCCTGGTCAGTGCCAAAGCCATCGCTTCAGGAAGTTCTGCAGGGCGCCCTTGGCATGATCAATACGGGCATGGGCTATAATGCCTCGTTCCTGTATCCTGAGCGGGGCGGCATACAGAAGCTGCCCGAGGCGCTCGGCCGCAGGGTGAAAGCTGTTGAGCTTGGCCGGCGGCTTGTTTCGGTAGGGCTGAAAGAGCGGACGCTGCTGTTTCATGACGGCACACAGCTGCCCTATGAAACGCTCATCTCCACCATGCCCCTGCCGCGGCTTTTAAGCATGCTGGAGGGCCTGCCGCCGCGTTTCACCAGCGCCGGCCGGCGCCTCACAGGCGCCACGGTGCACAATATCAATATCGGCATCAACCGGCCTGGCGCCAGCCCCTATCACTGGCTCTATTTCCCCGAACCCGAGTTCCCCTTTTATCGCGTCGGCTTTTACTCGAACCTCACGCCGAACATGGCGCCCAAACATGCAAGCTCCCTGTATATCGAGATATCTGCCCGGCCAGAGGCATCACCTGATTACGCGGCACTGCGCGAGGCGGCCCTTGAAGGCCTGCGGCGCTGCGGCATACTGCGAAGGGGCGACCGCATTGTGGCCGAGCAGTACAACCGCATCGACTGCGGCTATGTGGTCTTTGACCGCTTCAGGCAGCAGAACCTGGCGGGGCTGCTTGCATGGCTCAAAAAACAGGGCATCATCTCGGCAGGCCGCTATGGCGCATGGACCTACTGCTCCATGGAAGACACTCTACTGGAAGGCAGACGCCTGGCAGAGGCGCTTGCATGATCCGGGCAAAAGTCGTCCATATCATTACGAAAATGGAGCTGGGGGGCGCGCAGCAAAATACGCTCTTTACCGTGGCGCATCTAAATCCGGCCGAGTTTCAAGCACATCTTCTGGCCGGCCCCGGAGGCGAGCTTTTTGACCAGGCTCAAACATACGGGCGGTTTCATCTGGTTCCCGATCTGATCCGTGAGGTGCGCCCGCTGCAGGATCTGAAAGCGTTTCTGCAGATAAAAAAAATCCTTCAAGAAATAAAAGCCGGCCCGCCGTCGGCGGCGGTCATCGTGCACACACACAGTTCCAAAGCGGGCATACTGGGCCGGCTTGCAGCGCGGGCCGCGGGTATGCCGGTCACCATCCACTCCATCCATGGCTACGGTTTTAACGACTACCAGCCTGCACCGGTCAGATGGCTCTTTATACTTCTTGAACGCTTGTGCAGCAGGATAACGTCATTCTTCATCGCGGTGTCACAGGCAAATATCGACCAGGGCCTTGCGCTGGGGCTCTTCTCAAATGATACAGTGCGCCTTATCCGAAGCGGCATCGACATCGGGCAGTTCAAAAGCCCGGCTGTCGCCCGGCCCGACATGCGCAGGCGTCTTCAAATTCCCCAGGACTGCCCCCTTGTGATTATGGTGGCCTGCCTGAAGCCTCAGAAAGCGCCCCTTGACTATGTCCGGGTATGCTCGCGCATTGCAGCGCGGCTGCCCCATGCCCATTTTCTGCTGGCAGGAGATGGCGAGCTGCGGAGCGCTCTGGAAGCTGAACTGCAAAAATCCGCTCTCTCCGACAGGTTCCATCTGCTGGGCTGGCAGCGGGATATACCGAGCCTGCTGCATGCAAGCGACGTGCTTGTGCTGACATCGCGCTGGGAAGGCCTGCCGCGGGTGATTCCGCAGGCCATGAGCGCGGGTCTGCCCGTGGTCGTCACCAGGGCCGACGGTTCGCCCGAGGCGGTGCGCCAGGGCCAGACCGGGTTTGTGCTCGAACCGGGCGATCTTGCTGGTATCACTGAAAAAACTATCTATCTGCTTGAAAATCTTGAAGAGGCACGCCGGATGGGTCAGGCTGCACAGGCCCTGGTCGGCGAATTTGATATCTATAGGATGGTGGCTGACCAGGAAACTCTTTACCGCGAGCAGGCACAACATTTTTCCTGATCTCCGGTTGACAAGAGCCGTCCCAATGCTTATATAAAAGCATGGATCTTTGATTATGTTTCATTTTTTTTATCTTATCTGACATAAGAAAGGAAAGAGCCGTGCCGATTTATGAGTATGCATGCAAATCCTGCGGAGCGCCATTTGAGGTATTCCTGAACTCAAGCGACAAGCCTGTAAAAAAATGCCCCTCCTGCAACAGCACAAAAATCCAGAAGCTTGTCTC
>CAYNVA010000422.1:0-1836 GCA_964400575.1 uncultured Thermodesulfobacteriota bacterium
CAAAAAACTGGGCATCACGGGCGAGACTCAAACGATCATTCACGTAACCGATGACAGCCGTTCATCCTACGGCTATTTTACACTTCGGCTGCTTGGCTACCCGTCTGTAAAAATGCACTGCAGCCTCTGACAACAAGAGGCCATTGGCTCATCCCCGATAGTCTACTACACGCTTTTGGGAAATAAGTAGGCACAATATGCACAGCCCTATCCCTTTGTAAAAACTAAATATTTCTTGCTAATATGCAAATTGGAGGCTATAATTCCAATATGCAGAATTACATTGACCGTATACTTACAGAGTCTGTCAAGCAAAGGCTGAAAAGCATGCCTGCTGCTGCCATTCTTGGGCCACGCCAGTGCGGCAAATCGACATTAGCAAAAAAAATAATAGAGGGCTTCAACGATGCCATGTATATTGATCTTGAGCGGCCCTCAGACAGCAGCAAGCTTAGAGACCCCGAAGCTTTTTTCAGGCTGAATAAAGGTAAAATCATATGCCTCGATGAAATACAGCGGGCCCCTGAATTGTTCCCGGTATTGCGCAGCATTATTGACGCAGAAGACCGCAATGGCCAGCTTATTATACTTGGCTCTGCATCCCCTGAGCTGATAAAGCAAAGCTCTGAAACACTTGCCGGAAGAATTGCCTACCTTGAGCTTACGCCTTTTTTGCTCGGTGAAGTTGCGGCATCGCAAAGCACAGCTGCCCTCCGGGAGCTCTGGCTTCGCGGCGGCTATCCCAGAAGTTTTTTGGCCGGTGATAATCAGGCAAGTTTTTCCTGGCGCTTTGACTTCATCAGAACATTCCTTGAGCGGGATATTCCCCAGCTTGGATTTCAGATACCCGCCAAAAAACTTGAACGCTTCTGGCAGATGTGCGCCCATGTGCATGGGCAGCTTCTTAACAGTTCCAAGCTTGGAGAATCACTTGGCGTTAGCAATCACACTATACGCTCATATATTGATATTCTAGATCATACTTTTGTCTTAAGGGTTCTTCAGCCCTATGCGGCAAACCTTAAAAAGCGCCTGGTAAAATCCCCTAAGATCTATATTAGAGATTCAGGCTTGTTGCACGCTCTGCTGGCAATAGAATCACATAATGATTTGCTCGGCCATCCGGTTTATGGCGCGTCATGGGAAGGCTTTGTGCTGGAAAATATTATTTCATCCCTGCCCCAGTGGAAAGCCGGCTTTTACCGGACTGCATCAGGCTCAGAGCTTGACCTGGTGCTTGAAAAGGGGCAGCGACGGGTTGCAGTAGAGTGCAAGGCATCGACATCGCCGGAAGTCACAAAGCAGTTCTGGAATGCCCTGCGCGATCTTGACATAAAAGATGCGTGGATTGTTGCACCGGTGGAGAAGCAGTATACGATTGCTGAACATACAACGGTAGCGCCGATCCGAACGGTAGTTGATGCATTAAAACGCATGTAGCGCTCAAGAAATTGCGTTTGAAATATTCCGCAATCCGAAATCCCCAACACCGCCCGCTGCGATCGAGACGCAGAGATCGGCAAGTGAAATGAAGCAGGTCTTTCCTCTCTACGCGCTCTGCGCCACTGCGGAGATTCTTCCTGCTTTTTCATTCCGCAATCCAAAATTAGCATTCCGAAATTGCCTTACCTCCAATCTCCGATCATGACAAACGCTGCCCGGTTGAAGGGCTGGCTGCACTGGGGCATGACTGTGAGATCACGCTGGGTCCTGGCGCAGGGACAAAGGCATGTACTGTTTCGCCTGCTGTTTTCGAGCTCACATAACGGCCTTGCAGTTTTCTTTTCGTGGCTGGCGGAACCCTAAAATAGGGCTTAGTCTTATTTTAGATTAACT
>CAYNVA010000423.1:0-1675 GCA_964400575.1 uncultured Thermodesulfobacteriota bacterium
TGCCGGTCGCGTGAGTGGCAGCGGTCATGCAGACGCATGCGCCGAAGGCTTCCGCGGCAGCGCGTATCTCCTCATGATCAGTGGCGATAAGGACCTGGTCAATGAAATCGCAGTGCCGGGCCGCTTCATACACCCACTGGAGCATGGGCTTGCCGCAGATGGGGGCAAGGGGTTTTCCTCTGAAGCGCGTTGATTCATAGCGGGCAGGAATTATGGCGGCGATTTTCATAGTCAGAGTACATGAGACAGATTACAGCGGTGCGGGCACTATTTATATTATTATGATCCTGATTTCTGGCGCACGCATTCTCCTGCGGCAGTGCCGGAATATTATGAGACCAGAGAACTATCTTTCTTCTTTTTACCGCTGCTCCCTTTTGTTCTGGATACGCCGACAAAGAACAGGATGACGATCAGGACAACCGCAATAATACCCCAGTACGGCGCGGCAGTAAAAGAACGGCCGATGGTCTGCAGCACCTGTTTTACAAAACCGGTCTTATCTACAGCTGCCAGCGCTGCCAAGGGGATCTCGGCATAGGGCTTCCCGTCAACCATGATCTTGAGGGAGCCGATTCTCTGGTCTTTTGCCACCGGGGCAAAAATACCTGCAGGCACATCCTGCTGAATCTGCACGGCACCGGCCTGATCGCGGGGAGCGGTCACAAACGATGATTCGACAGCTGCCAGCGTCACTTCTTCTTCAATTCCGTTCCACACCGGCAGCGCTGCCACGGGCTTTCCCTTTTGCACCAGCTCGCTGGTTTTGAAATTTCTGAAGCCGTAGTTAAGCAGCTTCAGGGCTTCCTCCTCGCGGATGGTATGGTTCTTTGCGCCCATCACAACCGCGATGTACCGGTCATTATCCTTGTGTGCGGTGGCGATGAGATGATAGCCTGACTCCCTGATCCACCCGGTCTTTAACCCGTCCACGCTTGCGTCACGCCATAGCAGTTTGTTTCTGTTCTGCTGGGTGATGTTGTTAAAGGTAAATTCTTTGATGCTGTGTATGTCCGTAGCATGGGGATGATGCGTAAGATAATTATAGGCAAGGGTCGCCATGTCGCGGGCTGTGGTGTACTGCCCGTCCACCGGAAGGCCGTGGCAGTTTTTAAAAAGGCTGCTGTTCAGCCCGAGCTCAGCAGCCTTTTTGTTCATTTTTTCGACAAACACCTCTTCCGTGCCTGAAAGGTGTTCAGCCGCCGCAACGCAGGCATCATTCCCCGAGACCACCACAATACCCTTTATAATGTCAGCGAGCGTCACCTGCATATTGACTTCCAAATACATCTGCGAGCCGCCGAACTTCCAGGCCCGCTGGCTGATGGTAACCATGTCCGTAATTTTGGCGTTGCCGCTATCAATGGCATCATAGATGAGATAGAGGGTCATGATTTTAATCAGGCTCGCGGGAGGGATCTTATCGTCCGCGTTCTGCTCGAACACAATTTTTCCGGTCAGGCCGTTGATGAGCAGTGCTGACCGGGCGGTGACCTGGAAGGAGGGAGCTGCAGGCGGTGCCGGGGCAGCAGAAGCGTGCAGAAGAGAGAAGCAACTGATGGCAATTACCAGGAAGAGACTTTTAAAAAGGAATTTCATCTGCCGTTACCTGTAATACGTTTGAGCTTTTGTGGAATGCGAACAGGAGCATGATTGCGTTTTTTTAACTATAGTG